>DASZXE010000592.1:0-7977 GCA_035546475.1 Kofleriaceae bacterium | reverse complement strand
CCTGGCCCTGACCCCACGTCCGGCCGCCCGCGCCCGCGCCCGCCGCGCCGCCGGCCGCGTTGCGCGCCGACGCCGGCCGGTACCGCAGCGCCTTCGCCGGCACCACGAGCACGTCCTTCGCCTCGGCGACGACGAAGGTCGCCGTCGCGCTCATGCCGGGGCGCAGCACGCCGTCGGCGTTGTCGACCGACACCACCGCGTCGTAGGTCACGACGTTCTGCGTGGTGGTCGCCTGGTTGCGGACCTGCTCGACGACGCCGTTGAAGGTGCGGTCGGGGAACGCATCGAACGCGAGGTCGACGCGCATGCCGTCCTTGAGCTGGCCGACATCGGCCTCGGCGACGGCGGCGTGCAGCTCCATCTTCGACAGGTCGCCGGCGATGACGAACAGCTCGGGCGCCTGCAGCGAGGCGGCGACCGTCTGGCCGACGTCGACGGAGCGCGAGATCACGATGCCGTCGATCGGCGACGTGATGGTCGTGTAGCCGAGGTTGGTCTTGGCGTTGGCGAGCGCGGCCTGGGCGTCGACGATGCTCGACCGCGCGGTCGCGATCGCGGCCTCGGCGACGAGCTTGTTCGCCTTCGCGGTGTCGACCTCCTCCTTCGAGACCGCGCCCGACTCGAGCGCGGCGACGTCGCGCTCGTACGTGAGGCGCGCGCTGGCGGCGCTCGCGTTCGCGCGCGCGAGGTCGGCCTGCGCCGAGGTGAGGCGCGCCGCTGCCTGGGTCACCTGGCCGGCGAGCACCTGCTTGTCGAGGCGCGCGAGCACCTCGCCCTTGGTGACGTGGTCGTTGTAGTCGACCAGCAGCTCGGTGATGCGGCCCGACACCTGGCTGCCCACCGTCGACTGGACGACCGGCGACAGGGTGCCGGACGCCGTCACCGACTGCAGCACGCTGCTGCGGTTGACCTCGACGGTCGTGTAGGTCGGACCGGACTTGCCGCCGCGCCAGCGGTGGTAGCCGTACCAGCCGGCGAGGGCGACGAGCACGAGGACGACGAACGGAGCGAGGCGCCGCAGGATGGCCATGGCGCGAGCCGCCGGCGGCCGGGGAGCGGTGATGGGCTTCATGCCCCGGAGTGATTGCAACCACCGTTCCGGGTGCGAACGCCAGCAACGTCGGCCACTTGGAGTCCTGCAGAAGCCGCGTTCTGCATATGCTGCAGGGCGTCTGCAGGAGGGCGAGCGCGCCTCGGGCGGTCAGGTCCGACCCCCGCAGGGCGTCCGCAGACCCGCCGCAGCGCTACTGGTCGATGCCGTAGCGCTTGAGCTTGTCGTACAGGGTGCGCTCGGCGATACCGAGCAGCTCGGCGGCGCGGCGGCGGTTGCCGCCGACGCTGTCGAGGGCGGCGACGATGGCGTCGCGCTCCATCTCGGCGAGCGGGCGCGGCCCGTTCGAGGAGGCCGCCGGCGCCGAGGAGGCCGCGGGCGCCGAGGCGGCGGCGACGGGCACCGGCGACGCGGTCGTGCGGCTCGCGGCCTCGAGCCAGATGTCGGCGGCGCCGACCGTGCCGCTGTCGGCGAGGATCGCGGCGCGCTCGAGCGCGTTGGCCAGCTCGCGCACGTTGCCCGGCCAGTGCCAGGCGAGCAGCCGCTGCTCCGCCTCGGGGCTGAGGGTCAGCGCGCGCCCGCGCACCGACGGGCCGATCCGCCCGAGCAGCGCGCGCGCCAGCGGGATCAGGTCCCCCTTGCGCTCGCGCAGCGGCGGCAGCCGGATCGGGAAGACCGCGAGCCGGTGATAGAGATCCTCGCGGAAGGTGCCGGCGCCCATCATCGCGCCGAGGTCGCGGTTGGTCGCCGCGACCCAGCGGACGTCGACCTCGAGGCTGCGGGTGCCGCCGAGCCGCTCGAACCGCCGCTCCTGGAGGACGCGCAGCAGCTTCGCCTGCAGCTCCCCCTTCAGCTCGCCGATCTCGTCGAGGAAGAAGGTGCCGCCGTCGGCCAGCTCGATCTTGCCGCGCCGCCGCTCGCTGGCGCCGGTGAAGGCGCCGCGCTCGTGGCCGAACAGCTCGCTCTCGAGCAGGTTCTCGGCGAGCGCCGCGCAGTTGACGGCGAGGAACGGCCGGTTGCGCCGCTCGCTGCGCGCGTGGATCGCGCGGGCGGCGACCTCCTTGCCGGTGCCGGTCTCGCCGAGGAGCAGCACGCTCGAGCTGGTGCGCGCGACCTTGTCGATCGCGGAGACGACCGGCGCCATCGACGGATCGCCGTAGGTGAGCGGCGGCACCTCGAGCGACGGCTCGGTGCCGGCCTTGGCGTCGAGCAGCCGGCGCCGCTCGAGCGCGCGGTCGACGACCAGCTTCAGCTCGTCGGGGCCGCCGAGCGGCTTCTGCAGGTAGTCGAACGCGCCGAGCTTCATCGCCTCGACGGCGCTGTCGACCGAGCCGTGGGCGGTCATGACGATGACCTCGACCTCCGGCTGCTCGGCCTTGATCTTCTTCACCAGCGTCATGCCGTCGACGTGGGGCATGCGCAGGTCGGTGACGACGAGATCGAAGCCGCGCTCGTCGAGGCGGCGGACCGCGGCGCGGCCGTCCTCGGCCTCGACGACGTCGTGGTGGTCGAGCCGGAGGACGTCGCCCACGAACTCGCGCAGGCCCGGCTCGTCATCGGCGACCAGGATCTTCGCCATCAGGTACCTCGCGCCGACGGTGGCGCCTCGCGGGGGAGCTCGATCACCAGCTCGGCGCCGCCCCCGGCGGCGTTGCGGGCGGCGATGGTGCCGCCGTGCAGCTCGACCAGGCGCTTGCTCACGGCGAGGCCGAGGCCGGTGCCCTGCGTGCGGCGGGTGAAGAACGGCTCGAAGATGCGGCCGAGGTCGGCCTCGGCGAGGCCGGGGCCGTGGTCGCGCACCGCGATCCGCAGCGAGTTGCCGGCCCTGGCGACGGTCGCCTCGACCTGCCCCTCGCTCATCTCGATCGCGTTGTCGAACAGGTTGACCAGCACCTGGCGCATGCGGTCGGCGTCGAGCGACCAGCTCCGCGGCGCGCCGCTGTCGTCGATCGTGATCCGCTCGCCGTCGACCGACGCGGCGGCGTCGCGCACGAGCGCGGCCGGATCGGCGTCGGCGACCGCGATCTGGCCCTGGCGCGCGAAGGCGAGCAGGTCGTTGGTCAGGTGCTCGAGGCGGACCGCCTCGTCGACGACGCGGTCGGCCTTGGCCCGCGGCCGGTCGCCCTCCGGCAGCATGCGGGCGAGGAGCTGGGCGTTGCCCTTGAGCGACGCCAGCGGGTTGCGGATCTCGTGGGCGAGCACCGCCGAGAGCTGGCCGAGGCTGGCGAGGTGGCGCGCCTGCTCGACGGCGCGGACGGCGGCCTCGCGGCGCAGGGACCAGCGGACCAGGATGGCGGTCAGCGCCAGCAGGGTCACCGCGGCGATGACGCCGATCGCGAGCGAGCGGGTGGCGGCGGTGTCGAGCTCGTCGACGACGACCGGGTCGAGCTCGAGCACGAAGCCGACCGGGCCGCGGCCGGTGCGGGGCGGCGGCGGTGGCTCGTTGCCCGGCCGCGGCGCGCGCGTGCGCTTGTAGACGACGCGCATGCGGTCGCCCACCTTCATCAGCCTCGCCGGCCTGGCGCCTTCGATCCACGCCTCGATCGCCGCCGCCGGCTCGCTCGGCTTGCCGGCCTCGGCGACGATGTGGTCGTCGGTGTCGAGCGCGGCCAGGTAGGTCACCTTCTGGCCGGAGACGGCCTCGAAGGCGGCGGCGACCCGGGCCGGCAGCGGCTCGTCGGCGAGGTCCATGAACCGGGTGCGGATGGCGCCGCTCGCCTCGGCCGCCTGGCCCTGCAGCATGATGGTGCGGGCGTCGCGGACGTTGCGCTGCGTCGTCCACACGATGGCGACCAGCGCGACGCCCATGACCGCGATCGCGGCGACCATGGTGGGCCGCGACCAGCGCGACAGCGATCGAGGGAGCGGCACGGGCGCGATCACTGTAGCTCAGGTCAGCAAGCGCCGAGCCAGCCGGTCCGCGCGCGAGATCGCCGGCTTGGCGGGGCTCGGCGGCGGCGACCTGTGGAAGCTGCAGACCGAGCCTGCGGATGGTGCAGGACCGCAGCGGACCTCGCGGGCTCGCGAGTCGCCGTGACGGGCCGTGAAGCGGCTCGTGCGGGAGACGTCGTGGAATGCGGCGAGGGCCGGGGCTGGTCCGCCTTGTGCAACCTGGTCGCTCCGTCCATCGTTCAAGGAAGTCGTATGAAGCGTCTCACCACTGCCACGCTCCTCTCCGCGCTCTGCGCGCTGGCGATCGGCTGCCACTCGTCGCCGGCGAAGAAGGCGCCGCCCGCGCAGCAGACCGCCACGCGCCAGGGTCCGCTGCTCCTGCCCGGTGGGCCCGGCCTCGGCGCCGACAGCGATGGGGCGGCGACGCCCGGCCGCCCGGGCGGCCCGCGCCGCGGCAACGGCGATCCGGGCACCGCGGCCGCCGGTGACGATCAGGGCTGGCGCGTGCGGCGCGGCAACCAGCAGGACCTGTCGCCCGAGGAGCTGCAGGCGCGCCGCCAGGAGATGGCGGCGATGCGCCAGGACCGCCGCCAGCAGATGATCGATCAGTTCGACACCGACCACGACGGCCAGCTCTCCGATCAGGAGCGGCAGGCGATGCACCTGCAGCGGGTGACGCAGATGGTCGACCGGCTCGACGGCGACAAGGACGGCAAGCTGTCGCGCGACGAGCTCGAGGCGATGGCGGACCGCTCCGCCGGCCGCTGGGCGCCCGACTTCGATCGCCTCGATCTGGATCACGACGGCTACGTGACGCCGGACGAGATGACGAAGGCGATGCCCCAGCGCGGCCCGCGCGGCGGCCGGTTCTATGGCGGCGGCGAAAACGGCGGCGACAGCGGCGCCACGGGCGACAGCGGCGGCGGCAACGGCGCCACCGGGGACGGCGGCGGCGGGCCGCGCACCCCGCCGCCCGCGCTGCAAGGCAAGTGAGCGGACTGGCGCCGCGGCGCGGCCGCGTTACTCTCGGGTGACCGTGGGGGACCGACGACCGCGCCGCTGGCTCCTCGCCGTCGCCGCCGGCTGCCTCGTGGCCGGCGCGCGCACGGCGGCGCCCGCCACCGACGACAACGACGACGAGAGCGCCGACACCGGCGTCGACCTCCCGCTGCCGCCGGTGCCCGCCGATCCGGCCGAGCGCGAGAAGTGGCTGGCGTCCGCGTGCGACGCCGCCGTCGCCGCCCAGCCGGCGCTGGCACCGGCCGACGTCGGCGCGATCGTCCTCGACGTCGCCAGCGGCCGCGTGCTGTGGAGCCACGATCCCGACCACGGCCTGTCGCTGGCGTCGGTGACGAAGGTCGTCACCACCGCCGCCGCGCTGCACGGCATCGGCCCCGGCTTCCGCTGGCGGACGTCGGTGCTGGGCGATCGCTTCGATCCGCACACCGGCGTGGTCGCCGGCGACCTCGTGCTGCGGCCGCGCGGCGATCCGACCCTGACGATGGACGGCCTCACCGACCTCGCCCGCCAGCTCTGGTGGAAGGGCGTCCGCAAGGTCGACGGCGACCTCGTCATCGACGGCAGCTACTTCGCCGACGACGGGCCGCCGCCCCACTTCGACGATCAGCCGAACGAGCGCGCCGGCTACCGCGCGCCGGTCGCGTCGTCGTCGCTCGAGCGCAACGCGGTGACGGTCGTCGTCGTCGCCGACCGCGCCGGGCTCGGCAACGCGACGGTGCGCCTCGATCCGCCGGGCGGCGACTACGTGCGCCTCGCCGAGTCGGCGGTCGTCACCGTCGCGGACGGGCGCAGCCGCATCCGGGTCGACACCGAGGTCGAGGACGATCACCTCACGCTGCGGGTGTCGGGGCAGCTCAACGCCGACGACGGCGTCTACTTCGTCCGCCGCCGCGTCGACGCGCCGGACCGGCTCCTGGCCGCCGGCTTCCGCGCGGCGCTCGCCGACGCCGGCATCAAGCTGCGCGGCTCGAAGCTCGGCCACGGCCCGCCGCCGCCGACGGCGAGCCTGCTCGCCGAGCACGCGAGCGTCACGCCCGGCGAGGTCGTCCGCGAGCTGGACAAGACGTCGGACAACTTCAGGGCCGAGACGGTGCTGAAGACGCTCGGCGCCGAGGAGCTGGCGGCCGGTACGACGGCGCCCGCGTCGGCCCCGACCGGCGCCACCGGCGCGCCGCCGGCCGATCACGGCGACGCGGCACCGGCGCCGGGGTCGGCGACCTGGGCCGACGGCCAGCGCGCGGTCGCCCGCTACCTCACCGACGTCGTCGGCCTGGCGCCGGCGAGCTTCCGCATCGAGAACGGCTCCGGCCTCTACGACGCGACCGAGATCAGCGCGCACGCGGTCGCGCAGGTGCTCGCCACCGCGTACCGCGACCTGCGCGTCGGTCCCGAGATGATCTCCGCGCTGTCGATCGCCGGCCTCGACGGCACGCTGCGCAAGCGGCTGGCCGGCCCGTCGGTGCGCGGGCGGGTGCGCGGCAAGACCGGCACGCTCGCCGCGGTGTCGTCGCTCGCCGGCTACGCGGGCGTCGACACCGGCCATCCGGTCGCGTTCGCGGTCATCGTCAACAAGCTCCCCGCGGGCCAGCGCCCGGCCGCGCGCACGCTGCAGGACGCGATCGCCGCGATCGCGGTGCGCGCCGCCGCCGGGCCTTGAGCCGTCTTCCCGCGTTCCAGGGCGTGGACGGCGTGGCCCGGCTGCGGCATCCGCGCGCAGCGGCCGCGCGTGGTTGCCGCCGTCGGTGGGCGCGTGATAACCCTGGCACGCCAAAGGAGATCACCATGCCCGAGCTCAAGGGAACCAAGACCCATTCGAACCTCAAGGATGCCTTCGCCGGCGAGTCTCAGGCCAACCGGCGGTACCTCTACTTCGCCAAGGTCGCCGACGTCGAGGGTCAGCCCGATGTCGCCGGCCTGTTCCGCGACACCGCGGAGGGCGAGACCGGCCACGCGCACGGTCACCTCGACTACCTGAAGCGGGTCGGCGACCCGGCGACCGGCGAGCCGATCGGCTCGACCGAGCTCAACCTCAAGGCGTCGATCGCCGGCGAGACGTACGAGTACACCCAGATGTACCCGTCGTTCGCGCGCACGGCCCGCGAGGAGGGCTTCGAGGAGATCGCCGAGTGGTTCGAGACCCTGGCCCGCGCCGAGCGCTCGCACGCCGGCCGGTTCCAGAAGGGTCTCGACGGCCTGTCGAAGTAGTCCGCGGCTTCCCCGCCCCGCCCTGCCCTCGCGCCCGCTCCGTTCCCGGAAACAGCCGGGGGGAGCGGGCCGCTGCACGCGCCTCACGCGGGCAGCTCCAGCGTGAACCTCGCGCCATCCGCCAGGGTGAGCGAGCCGCCCATCGCGGTCGCCAGCTCGCGGCCGATGGCGAGCCCGAGGCCGGTCCCCGGCCGCTCGGGATCGCGCGCCGCCGCGCCGCGGTGGAAGCGATCGAAGATGCGCGCCCGGTGCTCGGCGGGGACGCCGGGCCCGCTGTCGGCGACGACGAGCTGCACGCGCCCGTCGCGCGCCGCCGCGCCGACCTCGACCGCGACGCCGGCGCCGCCGTAGCGGAGCGCGTTGTCGACGAGGTTGAGCACGATCCGCTCGATCGCGTCGGCGTCGCCGCGCGCGGTCAGCTCCGCCGCGATCGACGTCGTCACCGTCGCGCCGACCTCGGCCGCGCGCACGCGGGTCGTCTCGATCACGCTGCGCACGATCGGCGCCAGCGCGACCGGCTCGCGATCGAGCTCGGGGCCACGGCCGGCCTCGAGCGCCTCCAGCTCGAGCAGGTCCTCGACGAGCGTGCCGATCCGGATCGCGTTGCGCTGGATCGTCTGCAGGAACTCCTTCGCCTCGTCGGGCGGTACGCTGCCGGCGGCCAGCACCTGCGCGTAGCCGCGGATCGACGTCACCGGCGTCCGGATCTCGTGGGCGACGTCGGCGAGGAAGTCGCGGCGCCGGCGCTCGGCGGCGCCCAGCTCGGCGGCGGCGGAGGCGAGCGCGTGCGACAGCACGCCCAGCTCGTC
>DASZXE010000591.1:0-7573 GCA_035546475.1 Kofleriaceae bacterium | reverse complement strand
GCTCGCGGCTGCGCAGCGCCCGCTTGAGCGCGGGCCACGACAGCGGCTGCTGCAGCAGGCGGGCGGCGTCGAGCAGCAGGTAGCCGCCGTTGGCGCGGTGGAGCGCGCCCGGGCGGATGAGGGTCAGATCGGTGACCAGCGCGCCGAGCTCGGCGACGTGCTCGACGCTGCCGATCAGGTTGGCGAGCGTCGGGTTGTCCTCGACGACGATCGGCGCGCCGCGGGTCGCGGCGTGGTCGACCATCACGTTGACCTCGTAGCGGCGCAGGCGCTCGTCGCGCTCGTGCTGGAGCACGCGGCGCAGCACCTCGGGCGGATCGTCGGCGGGCCTCGGCAGGAAGCGGGTGACGTCGTCGACGACGTCGGTCTCGACCTCGTCGAGGTACGCGGTCACCTGCGGGAGCTCCGCGTGGCCGGCGCGGAGCGCGTCGAGCACGCGGCGCGTGGCGGCGGCCGTCACGTCGCGGTCGAGCGCGTGGACCGCCTCGGTGTGCTCGCGGGCCCACTCGCGGAAGCGCGCGAACATGTCCGACAGCGCGGCGCCGGCGTGCTCGAGCGCGGTGCGCAGCAGGAGCTGTTCGGCCTCGGGCAACTGCTCGAACTGCTCGCCGTCGATCGGCGCGCCGTCGCGCATCGGCGCGATCGCGACGCCGGTCTCGGTCCGCTCGACGAAGATCCGCAGCGCGCGCGCCCGCTCCTGCAGCAGGTGGAACGCGGCCTCCTGGCGGAGCTGCAGGTCGTGGCCGAGCTGCTGCTTGCGGGTGCGGTACTCCTCGCTGGCGAAGACCGCCGGCAGCGCGGCCCGCAGCTCGGCGACGGCGTGCTCCATCTCGCCGCGCAGGCGGATGCCGATGCCGGGCGGCAGCCGCAGCGCGCGCGGGCGGCGCGGCTCGCGGAAGTCGTAGACCAGGCACCAGTCGTCGGGCGTCGGCTGGCCGGCGGCCTCGCGCTCGAGCAGGTCGTGGATGGCCGTCCGCTTGCCGACGCCGTCGGGCCCGAGCGCGAACAGGTTGTAGCCGGGGTGGCGCATGACGAACGCGAAGTGCGCGGCCTCGACGGCGCGGTCCTGGCCCAGCAGGTCGAGCGGCGCGCGCTCGTCGGCCGTGGTCTCGAACCGGATCGTCTGCGGGTCGCAGCGGCGGCACAGCTCGTCGGGGCGGAGCTCGGTGGTCACGCCTCCAGGGCTTGCCGATCGCGTGCCAGCGGCGGCCCGCGTGTCGTCGACGACGGACCGGCGCGTGGCGCGCAAGGCGTGCGGCGCGGGCGCGGGGCCTGCAAGCGGTGCGCGGCCGGCGCCGTCGATCTGCGCGGCGCGCCGCGTGGTACGGCGAGTGCTTCACCTGCGGGCATCGTGCTCGCGCTCCTGCCGCTCGCCCAGCTCGCGCTCTCGCTCGTGACCTGCTCCGATCCGGTGCCGATCTACCGGGCGGGCGTCGCCGAGGGATCGATCTGCGCGGCGGCGGCGCCGGCGGCGGGGCTGACCGTGGTCGACCTGTCGCGCGACTGGACGCCGCCGGTGTTTGCCGCCGGCACGCCCGGCGAGGCCGGCGAGGCCGGCGCCGCCGGCGACGCGCCGTCGTATCACGACGTCTACCTCGCGCTCGCGCAGGACCGGTTCGCCGACGCCGGCGCCGACGGGGTCACCGCCGGCGGCGATCGCGCGCTCGAGATCTTCGGCATCCTGCCGCCGCTCGACGTCGTCGCGGCGCGGCTCGCCGACGACGCGCGCCACCGCTGCCACGCGGCGATCGACGACCGCGCGCTCGCCGACCAGCCGACCGACATCCGCGAGGAGTCGGCCGGCTCCGGCGCCGCCCACGTGCGCGACGCCGCGGAGCTGCGCAAGCGCCTCGACGGCGAGCGCGCCCGCCGCGGCCTCGAGGACCTCGACCAGCTCGCCGCGATCGGTCGAGCCCACGCGCGCCAGGTCGCCCGCCTGCGCACCGCCGAGCTGCGGCTCGCCGCGATCGTCGCCGCGCAGGCGCACCTCCGCTGCGACGGGCTGCTCGAGGAGGGCGAGCCGGCCGGCCAGCTCGGCTGGCGCACCGCCGCCGGCCTGCTCGTCTTCGAGAAGCGCAACCTGCTGGTGCCGCGCGGCCGCCTCGACGCGCCGACGCGCGAGCTGCTCCGCGAGGACAGCCGCCAGCGCGACTACCGCGGCGCGCTGCGGGTGCTGCGCGAGCGCGTCGTCGCGGCGACCGGCCTCATCGAGGACGGCAGCGCGGGCGAGGGCAGCCGGCCCGTGCTCGGCCTCGCGCTCGATCCGCCCGGCTTCAGCCACGTCGTCGGCCACGCGCCGCTGCCCGACGCGGCGCCCGACCTGATCTCGCTCGCCACCGAGGCCGCCGCCCGCGCGCTCGGCTGGACCTCGCCGCAGGCGGCCCTGCGCGCGATGCGCTCGCTGCCCGCGCGCGTCGCCATCCCGCTGCCGGCGCCGCCGCCTTACCACGCGCCCCACATGGAGCTCGCCGCCGAGATCGATCGCGGCGACGTCTGGTACGACCCGCGGCCGATCGAGCGCAAGCTCGAGCGTCGCGCGGCGCTCATCCTCTACGCGATCGTCGACGGCAAGCGGGTGCCGCTCGTCCGCTGGCCGACGACGATCGGCGGCTGGGAGCACGAGAAGGTCGGCCCGGGGGTGCGCGACCGCTGGAAGGAGTCGCCGGTCGGGCCGCGGGTGTGGCGGCAGATGGTGATCGCGCCGACCTGGCTGCCTCCCGACACCACGCCGGACCGCGAGCTGGTCCGCCACCTCGGCGGCGACCGCTACGTGCTGTTTCGCGAGCTGTTCGGCCCGAGCTACCGCTCCGCGTACGGCCTGCTCATGCTCATCCACGAGCGCGAGGCCGTGCGGCGGTCGGTCGTCACGTACGCCGATCAGGGCGTGCGCGTCCACGGCTCCGGCACGATCTCGTCGATCGCCGAGGGCCACAGCCACGGCTGCCACCGGCTCCTGCCGCCGCTGGCGATCCGCCTCGGCGACTTCCTGCTCGCGCACCGCAACCACGTGCGGCGCGGCCAGCAGGCGACGCTCTACGTGCGCACCGTCCGGTGGCACGGCACCTTCCCGGTGAAGGTCACGACGCGCGGCTACCTCGTCGAGCTGACGCCGCCGGTGCCGGTCGAGGTCCTGCCCGGCCGCATCCGCTCGGTGCGCAAGACGCCGCCGCCCTGACGGGTCGCGCGTGCGCAGGCGGTGCACCGCCGGCGAGCCGCCCGCGCGCGGTTGCGCATCCTCGACGGCGCGCGCCCGGAGATCCGCCGGGTTCGACGCGCGCCGCGCGGCACACGCTTCGCAGCGATCCCGATCATCGCGACGGAGGTTTCCATGCGCGCCACGGCTCTCGCGACTGCGTTCGTCTTCACGGTGATGACGGTGTCGGTGCCCCGGGCCCGCGCCGGCGAGTGCTACGTCGACTCCGACTGTCCGACCGGCATGGTGTGCAACTCGGCCGGCGGCTGCGTGGTGCCGGAGGGCAACTCGAACGGCGGCGGCACCCACCACTCGCCGACCGCGATGCTGCTCGGCGCGGTCGTCCTCGGCGTGGTCGTCATCGCGATCCTGCTGCCCGCGATGCAGGCCACCAAGGAGGCCGGCGGCGTCCGCGCCCGCGTCGACGACCCGCAGCTCCGCCACGCGTCGCTCGCCCCCGCGCCGCAGAGCTGCGGCCTCACGCTCCGCTTCTGACCGCGGCCCCGGCGGCGCCCCTGTGGCGGACCGCGTTGACATGTACATGTCTCGCGCTATCATGTACATGATGGCCTCGAAGAAGTGGACGATCGCGACCGCGCGGCAGCACCTGCCGACACTGATCGCGTCGGCCGCGCGCGAGCCCCAGCGCGTCTACCGGCGCGCCGAGCTGGTCGCGACGGTCGTCAGTCCGGAAACGGCCGCCGCCATCGCCGAGCAGGCGACGCCGTCTCTCGCTGACGAGCTCGCGGAGCTCCAGCGCCTCTGCGCCGAGGAGGCCTACGAGCTCCCCGTCGTCGCACGAAGGGATCGAGCGAATCCCATCGCGGCTCGATCGCGCGGGACGCGCAGCCGGACGCGCGCGAAGCGATGATCCTCCTCGACACCAACGTGATCGGCGAGATCGTGCGCCCGCGGCCGGACCCCCGGGTCGTTACCTGGTTCGGGCAACTCGAGGACCTCGCGGTGAGCGTCGTCACGGTCGAGGAGGTCTTCTTCGGCTTGACCGTCCGCCCCAGCCCGCGCATCGAACGATGGCTCGCGGGGTTCCTGGAGCGGCGGTGCAAGACGCTCGACGTCACGGCGCCCATCGCCCGGCACGCCGGCGTGCTGCGCGGTCAGCTCTCGGCGCGCGGCAAGACGCGCGCGCAGGCGGACATGCTCATCGCCGCCACCGCCGCCGTGCATGGGGTCTCCCTCGCGACCCGCAACGTTCTCGACTTCGAGGACTGCGGCGTCCTGGTCGTGAACCCGTTCGCCTGATCCGGTGGTCCCGCGGCCGCCGTCGCGATGCGTCGACGCTCCGCGGCAGCGACGCCGTGCGCACGCGGCCGCGCTCGCCGCGCGCGCTGGCACGTTCGTTGAAGCCTGCTGGAGGATGACGGTCGCACTGGCTCACTCCCGCCCGACGGCGCCCGCCACGCGCGCGTCGACGTACCTCGCCCACGGCATGGTCAGCCCGATCACGTGGGGGCCGCTGGTGGCGGTGACGGTCGCCCTGGTCATGGGCTGCCCCCTCGCGGCGCTCGCCGCCATCATGGTCGCGGGCCTCGGCGCCTTGCTGGTGGCCCGCAGCGAGCGCTTCCGCGAGCGGGTCGACCTCGCGCGCCGGCGCCGGCGCCGCGATGCGTTGGTCTCGGCGTACGAGGCGCGCCGCCGCTATCCGGTCGCGGAAGTGCGCGAGCTCGCAGAGCTCGTCTCGTCGATCGACGAGCACGCGCCCCACGTCGCGAGCCGGTTCGACCTCGACGGGCTCCTCGCGCGCTGGGTGCGGCTCTCGGATGTCGCGGATCAGTGCGCGGCCGCGCTCGGCTCGGTCTGCCGGCAGACCCTCGTCCGCAACCTCGAGGACGTCCGCGCCGGCGGCGGCCTCCACGATCCGCGCCTGCCGATCCTCGAGCGGCGCCTGCAGCTCTGGGACGGCACGCGAGTCCAGTCCGAACGGCTACTTCGCGAGCGTGCCACGACCGCCGAGCTGATCCGGCTCCTCGCCCAGCACGCGGCGCGGCCCGCCGATGTCGCGACGACCGACCTGGTCGGGACCGTCCTGGCCGAGCTCGACGCGCTGGACGAGGTCGACGCCGTCCTCACCGCCGACGACGCCGAGGCGTCCCGTGCGGTGGTCCACACCCACGCCGCCGCGGCGTAGCGCAGGCCACCTCGGGCGCCGCCTCGGGCGCGCGTGCGCCTTCGCCCGGTGCGCGCTCGGGCGCGCTGGTGGCGCCGGTGGCGGTGGTTCACACCGCCGGTCAGCGCGCGGGCCGGCGACGCGGCGCGCGCTTGCGCGGGGCCGGCCGGGCGGAGACCACGCGGTGGGCGGCCTGGAGCGCCGCGCGCACGTCGGTCGCGCGGGCGGCTCGCAGCTCGATCAGCACCGCCGCATAGCCGTTGAAGTGCGGGATCGTGAAGAAGCCGCGCGGCGCGATCGACAGCAGCGCATCCTTGGCGTCGAGGCCGTCGACCATCACGGCCAGGATGTCGCCGCCGGGCGGCGCCTCGTCGCCGAAGCGCGCCAGGTCCGCCTTGCTGAACGGCCGGTGCCACGCGAACGCCTTGCCGTCGACGAGCCAGGTCCGGTTCCCCCAGCGCGCGCCCTCCTCCACCCCGGGGAGCGCGCGCACGTACGTCGCGACGTCCTCGATCTTCATCGCCGCTCACCATGACGCGGGCGCACGGACGTCACCTCACGTCACCGGCTTCTTGAGCCAGCTCACGATCGCGCGGAGGCGGGCCTGGCCGTCGGCGGAGAACCAGGTGTCGAGCCACGCCTCGAGCGCCGGCTCGTCGGTGCCGGCGATCGCGTCGACGATCGGCCGGTTCCACGCCTGCTTGATCTGCGCGTAGGCGTCGGGGCCCGACGCGGTCATCGCCCGCGCGCGGGTCATCGCGCGCTCGGCGAGGTCGGCCGCCGTCGCCACCTCGTCGATCAGGCCGAAGTCGAGCGCGCGCCGGGCCTCGAACAGCGCGCCGGCCAGCGCCACCGCGACGAACGAGGTCGCCGGCAGCTTGTGGCGGGCGACCTCGACGACGACCGCCGGCAGGCCGATGCCGAGCTGCGACTCGTTGAGGCCGATGCGGGGCGCGCCCTTCGCGCCGTCGCCGACCATCACCCGCTGGTCGCACATGAGGGCGAGCACGCAGCCGCCCGCGATCGCGGGGCCGTTGATCGCCGCCACCGTCGGCAGCGGCAGCTCGAGCACCTGCCGCATGACCCGCGTGAAGCGGTGCATGACCTCGCGCAGCGCGCCGCGATCGAGCTCGATGAGCGTCGGCAGCGCGAGGCCCGCCGAGAAGGTGCTGCCGGCGCCGGTGAGCACCAGCGCGCGCGGGCGCTCGCGCACGGCGCGGTCGAGCCCGTCGGCGAGCCCGTCGAGGAACGGCCCGTCGATCGCGTTGGCCCGCCCGGCCGCCATCGTCATCACCGCGATGCCGTCGTCGTCACGCAGCTCGATCACGCGCCCATCCTATCGCACGCGCGGACAGCCGGCTGGACGGACGGCGGCGAGGAAGTCGTCGACGGGGCGGGTGTTGAGGATGTCGCGCGGCCGCAGGCGCGCGCGGCGGGCCATCGCGACCGCGTACTCGAGCGCGTCGAGGCCGCGCGTCGAGTGGGCGTCCGACGACAGCACGAACGGCAGGCCGCGCGCCGCCGCCCGCCGCGCGCGCACCGGGTCGAGATCGAGGCGGTGCGGGTCGCCGTTGATCTCGATGGCGGCGCGGCTGCCGGCGATCGCGTCGAGCACCTCGTCGAAGCGGACCGCGATCGGCTCGCGCCGCGGCAGCATGCGGCCGAGCGCGTGGCCCCAGATCTTGAAGATCGGCTGGCGCATGGCGGCGACCAGCCGGCGCGTCATCGCGTCCTCGTCGAGCTTGTGGCGGTTGTGGATGCTGGCGATCACCACCTCCAGCTCGCCGGTCGCCTCGGGCGAGACGTCGAGCGCGCCGTCGGCGAGGATGTCGGCCTCGACGCCGCGCACGAGCCGCACCGGCGCCGCCGCCTGCACCTCGTCGATCTCCGCCCACTGCGCGCGCAGGCGATCGTCGTCGAGGCCGTTGGCGTAGAACGCCGACCGCGAGTGGTCCGTGATCGTGATGAACGACAGCTTGCGCGCGGCGGCCGCCTCGGCCATCTGCGCGACCGACGCGCGGCCGTCGCTGTGGACGGTGTGGCAGTGGACGGCGCCGGTGATGTCGGCGAGCGTGACGAGGTCGTCCCAGGCGCCGCCCAGCTCGCCGTCGCCGTCGCGGACCTCCGGCGGCACCCACGGCACGCCGAGGGCGGCGTAGACCGCGGCCTCGTCGCCGTCGATCGACTCCAGCGCGCGGCCGGCGGCGAGCGCGCGCGCCCGGAGGTCGGCGACGTGGGCGACGGAGCCGGTCGCG
>DASZXE010000590.1:0-9095 GCA_035546475.1 Kofleriaceae bacterium | reverse complement strand
GCACCGGCGGCGGCAGCTCGCCGACCATCGCGCGGGCGATCGCGTCGGCGTCGGTGCCGCGCGGCAGCTCGGCGACCGTGCGGCCCGCGCGCAGCACGGTGATCGCGTCGGCGACCGCGACGACCTCGTCGAGCTTGTGGGTCACCAGCACGACCGCGCCGCCGCGCCGCGCGATCGCGCGCAAGAGCTCGAGCAGCCGGCCGACCTCGACCGGCGCGAGCAAGGCGGTCGGCTCGTCGAGGATGAGCAGGCGCGGCGACCGCGACGCGACCAGCGCGATCTCCGCCCGCTGCTGCTCGCCGACGGTGAGGTGGCCGGCGAGCCGATCGACCGGCAGCTCCAGCTCGAGGCGCGCGCCGGCGTCGCGCATCACCCGGCGCGCGCGCTCGAGGTCGAGCACCGGCCCGCCCTCGTGGCCGAGCGCGGCGTTCTCGGCCAGCGTCAGGGTCGGCACCAGCATGCCGTGCTGGTGGACCATGCCGACGCCGGCGGCCTGCGCGGCGTGGACGTGGTGGCGCGCGAGCGGCCGCGCGCCGTCGAGCTCGAGGGTGCCGCGGTCGGCGGCCAGGAGGCCGTACGCGATCCGCATCAGCGTCGACTTGCCGGCGCCGTTCTCGCCGCACAGCGCGTGCACCGTGCCGCGCGCGATCCGGACCTGCGCGCCGTCGAGCGCGACGACGTCGCCGAACCGCTTCCAGGCGGTGACCGCCAGCGCGACGTCGTCCCCGGGCCGCTGTCCGGCGTCGTCGCTCACTGGCTCGGCACCTCGATCGTCCCCTTCACGATCTCGTCGGACAGCGCGCGGGCCTGCGCGCGGATCGCCTCCGGCAGCAGCGTCAGGTTGTGCTCGTCGGCGACGAAGCCGACCCCGCCCTCGGCCAGCCCCAGCTCGCGGATGCCGCCGTGGAAGTCGTGGTCGGTGACGTCGCGGACGACGTCGAATACCGCGACGTCGACCCGCTTCACCATGCTGGTCAGCACGCAGCAGGGCGCCTCGTGGAACTGATCGGAGTCGACGCCGATCGCCAGCCGGCCGCGCGCGCGCGCCGCCGCCAGCACGCCGGCGCCGGTCTTGCCCGACGCGTGATAGATGATGTCGGCGCCGCGGTCGTACTGCGCCGACGCCAGCTCCTGGCCGAGCGTCGGATCGGCGAACGCCTTCGGATCGGTGCCCGCGTAGGCCGACAGCACGGTGCACGCCGGACAGACGTGCTTCACGCCCGCGAGGTAGCCGGCCTCGAACTTGCGGATGAGCGGGATCTTCATGCCGCCGACGAAGCCGACGACGTGCGAGCGGGTCGTCAGGCCGGCGATCGCGCCGACGACGAAGCTGCCCTCGTGCTCGCGGAAGCGCAGGCCGGCCAGGTTCGGCGGCAGCGGCCGGTCGTCCGGCGGCGCGTAGTCGACGCCGGCGAAGTGCACCGACGGGAACTCGCGCGCCATCCGGTCGAGGTCGGCGCTGAAGATGAAGCCGACGCCGATGACGAGGTCGAGCTTGCGCGACGCGAGCTGGCGCAGCGCCGCCTCGCGGTCGGCGCCGTCCGACGGCTCGATCGTCGTGATGTCGACGCCGAGCTCGCGCTCGGCCCGCTGCAGGCCGCGCCAGGCGGCGTCGTTGAACGACTTGTCGTCACGGCCGCCGACGTCGAAGACGAGGCCGATCCGCGCGCGCGGCTCGCCGGGGTGCAAGGACGGCGGCGGCGCCTTCGACGCGGGCGCCAGCGCGTGCCCGACGGCGACCAGGGCGACGTTGATCGCGACCAGCGCGGCGAGCAGCCGCCCGGGCTTCACGGGGTCCCGCATTCCGCGACCGCGACGATACACCCGGCGTCGACGGTCTCCCGCCGTCGACGGTCCGCGATTTACCGGCCCTGCCCCGGCCCCCCCGTGTGCTAGCTTCGGCGCGTGGGTCGATGGATGACCCGCGTACGAGGAGCACGCAGCATGGGGATTCTCGATTTCGTCAAGGGCGGCGTCAAGGAAATGGCCATCGCCCGGCCGGACTCGACCAAGGATCAGTGGGTCTACAAGCACCCCGACCAGACGATCCCTTGGAAGGCACAGCTCACCGTCGACTCCGACGAGATCGCGATGTTCTTCAAGAACGGCGCGTACGTCGGCAGCCTGGCGGCCGGCCGCCACACGCTCGATGGCAACAACATCCCGTTCCTCGGGCAGCTCGTCGACAAGTTCACCGGCGGCAACGTCTTCATCAGCGAGGTGTTCTTCGTCAACACGCGCGAGCACCCGTCGCTGAAGTTCGGGACGTCGATCGGTGACATCCCGGATCCGCAGACGCAGCTCCGCGTGCGGCTCATGGTCCACGGCGACTTCTCGGCGAAGGTGTTCGACCCGCAGAAGTTCGTCATCGGCCTCGTCGGCCAGCGCATGGCCGACAACGAGATCTTCCTGCCCTGGTTCAAGAGCCAGGTGCAGAAGACGATGAAGGACTACATCGCCGAGCTCATCGTCAAGCAGAACTGGCCGCTCATGAAGGTCACCTCGGGCGCGTACACCGAGGAGATCGAGGAGTTCACGATTGGCGCGGTCCGCAAGCACGTCGAGAGCTACGGCGTCGAGATCGTCCGCTTCGGCGACTTCACGATCTCGATGGACCCGCAGGACAAGGAGCGCCTCGACAAGCTGGTCGAGCGCGCGGCGTACATCAACATGACCGGCGGCCTCGGCGGCTACCAGCAGATGGCGCAGGCCGAGATGATGATGGGCGCGGCCGAGGGGATGAAGAAGGGCGGCGGCGGCGGCGCGCTCGACGGCGCGGGCATCGGCATGGGCTTCGCCATGGCCGGCCAGATGATGGGCATGATGAACAACGCGCAGGCGCCGCGGCCGCAGCAGGGCCAGGTGCCGCAGCAGGGCGCCGCCCCGGCGCCGGCGGCCCCGCCGGCGGAGTCGGCCGATCAGATCATGGCCAAGCTGAAGCAGCTCGGCGAGCTGAAGGCGGCCGGCGTGCTGACGGACGCCGAGTTCGACACGAAGAAGAAGGAGCTGCTGTCGCGGCTCTGATCCGCGTGGCGCCGCGACGAGGACCGCCGGGCCGCCCACGTGGCGCCCGGCGGTTCGTGCTTTCGGCGGGCGCCGCGAGACCGCCGCGAGGCCGCGGCGATCAGGAGGCGCGCTTGATCGGCGGCCGCGACGATGCCGGGCGGGCCGCCGGCGCCTCGGTGCCGGGCGCGGCGTAGAAGTCGACGAGCTCGCGGACGGCGGGCGGCAGCTCGAGCGCGGCGCCGCCGGCGGCGGTCCCCGAGGCGGTCACCCGCGCGAGCGACTGCGCGAGGGTCGCGACCCGCTCCTCGGTCGTCGCCCGCTTGTCGATGATGACGCGGTACTGCCCGCGGACGCGGCACAGGCCGCCCTTGCCGCCGTGGCCGACGGTGGCGGCCAGCGGCTCGTAGCTGACCCGCACCTCGAGCCGGGTGGCGGCGTCCTCGAGCGCTTCCAGCATCGCGGTGACCTTCATGATCGGGTCCCCACGTTAGCAGCGCGGATCGTGGAGTCCACTTATCGTCGACGAACAATCACCGAGGCGAGATCACCACCGCGATCGCGCGCGCCGCCAAGTGATCGATCTTGCTCGCCTCGTCGAGCGAGCCGGGATCACCGCTGATCAGGTGCGCAGGCGCGCGGCGCACGGACGTCACGTGCTCGGCGGCGGCAACGACACCGTGAAGCGCGCTCCGCCCTCCGGCCCCTGGTCGACGGCGAGGCGCCCGCGGTGCTGCTCGACGATGTTGCGGACGATCGACAGGCCGAGGCCGGTCCCCTTGCCGTCGGTCTTCGTGGTGAAGAACGGCTCGAAGACGCGCGCGCGGTCCTCGGGCGGCACGCCCGGCCCGCTGTCGGAGACCGACACCGAGACCCAGCCGTCCGGCTCCGCGTGGGTGCGCACCTTGATCGTGCCGCCGCCCTCCACCGCGTGCGCCGCGTTGGTGAGGAAGTTGATCATCACCTGCTCGAGCTGGCCCGGCACCGCCGACACCGGCGGCAGCGCGGGGTCGAGCTCGGTGGCGACGTCGATGCCGCCGCGGTCGAACAGGTGCTCGCAGAACGACAGCGACTTGTCGACGATCGCGTTGAGGTCGACGATGTCGATCTCGTCGCCGACCGGCTTGGCGTACTGCACGAGCTCGCGCGCGAAGCGCAAGATCCGCTGCGCCGACGCGCCGATCTTCTGCAGCTTCTCGATGTCGCCGGGCTCGGCGCGGTCGCGCGCCGCCTTCGCCAGCAGGTAGTCGGCGTAGACGGTGATCGACGTCAGCGGGTTGTTGAGCTCGTGGACGACGCCGGCGGAGAGCTGGCCGAGGGTCGCGAGCCGCTCGGCCTGGATGATCTGGTCCTGCAGCTCGCGCAGGCGGGTCTGGTCCTGGCCGATGCAGACCACCGCCTCGGCGGTCTGGCGGGCCGGCCCGGCGTGGATGCCGGCGACGCTCCAGACGGTGCGCACGCGGCCGCGCACGCGCGACGACAGGTCGATCTCGATCGCGTCGTACGCCTGGCCGCGCATCGCCTGGATGAAGACCGGCGTCAACCGCGCGCGCTCGTCGGGCGGCAGGAGGTCGCGGACGTCGCGGCCGAGCACGCGGTCGCGCTCGGCGCCCATCAGCTCGAGCAGCGCGCGGTTGCAGACGGTGACCCGCCACGCGTGATCGATGCCGATGATGAGCGCGTTGGCGTGCTCGATCAGCCGCGCCTGGAAGTCGCGCAGGCCCTGGGCGTCGCGCCAGAGGCGCTGCGTGCGCAGGGCGAGCGCGAGCTGGTTGGCGACCGGCAGCACCAGCGGCTCGTCGGCGGCGGCGAGGTCGAGCCCGATCGGATAGCCGACGTCGAGCACGCCGTACAGCTCGCCGCCGGCGACCAGCGGCACCGCGAAGCCGACGCCGACGTGGGGGAACGGGCTCTCCCAGCGCGGCGACAGCCGCAGGCGCGCGCTCGCCGCCACCGCGGTCTTGAGCCGCGTCTTGCCGACCGCGCTGTCCTTGATCGTGAGCCGCTCGCGGGCCAGATCGGGCCGGAGCGCGCCGCCGAGCGCGTAGCAGCGCGCCTCCTCGGCGGAGCGGAGATCGACCACGCGCACGGCGAGCAGCCGCTCGGGGAACAGCCGGGCGAGCACCTGCAGGAAGCGATCGACCAGCGCCGCCTCGCTCTGCTCGAGGTGGAGCTCGCGGCCCAGCTCGAGCATCGCCGACGCGACCGCGTCCTCGCGCGGACAGCCGCCGGGGGTCATCGGGTGGGCACCTTGCCGACCTGCGTGATCTCGCCGGTCTGGTCGGTCTCGTCGCGGGCGATCTCCTCCGGCACCGCCTCCAGCGGGCGCGGCGGCGTCGGGTTGCCGATCACGCGGCTGCGCCCGCGGAGCAGCTCGTCGCCGAGCAGCGGGCGGTCGGCGCCGTTGTCGTCGGCGCGCGCGAGGTCGGCGTCGGTGAGCACCGGGATGTCGCTCGCCGTCGAGCGCTCGAGGTCGAGGATCGCGGCGCGGCCGACGTACGGCATCAGCTCGTAGCGGGTGATGCGGCCGATCTTCTTCACGATGTCGGCCATCCGCTCGGCCTCGGCGCGGATGATCGCGACCCGCGCGAGGTGCGGCGCGCCCGGCGGGCCGATCCGCTCGATGAGCTGCGCGTAGCCGAGGATCGACGTCAGCGGCTGGTTGAGCTCGTGCGCCGCCGAGCCGGCGAGCGCCGCGACCACCGCCTGCTTCTCCGAGACCTCGAGCTT
This sequence comes from Kofleriaceae bacterium, assembly GCA_035546475.1. Classification (GTDB taxonomy): domain Bacteria; phylum Myxococcota_A; class Polyangia; order Haliangiales; family Haliangiaceae; genus UBA2376. The sequence continues at coordinate 3,362 of DASZXE010000590.1, read as the reverse complement.
CTCCTGCGCCTGCAGGAGGCGCTGCTCGATGCGGATGCGCTCGCGGAGGTCGGAGTAGATGCCGACGGTGGCGGCCTCCTCGCCGTCCTCGTAGATGATCGACGCGGTCATGTTGACCGGGATCAGCTCGCCGCCGGCGGCGCGGATCTCGCGACGGGTCTGCTCGAGGAAGCCGACGCCGCCGTGCGACGACGACCGCAGCATGCGCATGATCTGGTCGGAGACGCCCTGATCGTAGAGCTCCCACACCGGCAGGCGGCCGATGACGTCCTCGGCGCGGTAGCCGAACAGCCGCTCGGCGCCGTGGTTGAACAGGATGACCTGGCCGTTCATGTCGGCGGCGACGATCGCGTCGACGGTCGAGTCGATCAGCCGCTCGAGGAACTCCTTGGTCGCGCGCAACTCGGCCTCGAGCGCGCGCTGGGCGGTGACGTCGCGGAAGGTGAAGATCGCGGCGCCGGTGGCGGCCAGCACCGTCGACGTCGAGACCGACACCATCAGGCGGCCGCCGGTCGTGGTCGCCAGCTCGACGTCGAACGGCAGGACGTTGCCGCCGGCCAGCACGCGGGCGGCCGCCTCGGCGACCACCGTCGACGACTCGGGCGCGACGAGGTCGATCAGGAGCTGGCCGTTCAGGCCCTCGCGGGCGAAGCCGGTGATCCGCTCGCCGGCGCGGTTGACGAACAGGATGGCGCCGTTCTCGTCGACGATGACGACGCCGTCGGCGGCCGCCTCGAAGTGCTCCTTCAGTGAGTCGATGCCGCGCAGCCGGCGCTCGGCCTCGTAGCGCAGGCGCGAGATGCGGTGGGTCGGATCGCGCAGGCTCTCGAGCACGGCGCCGTGGCGGAGGTGGGCGGCGGTGAGCGAGGCGATGAGGCGCGCGAACTCCGACGCGCGGCCGCGCAGGTGCTGGACGCCGTGGCCGCCGCGGCGGAGCAGGATCGCGCCAAGCGGGCGGCCGCGCCACGCGACCGGGAAGACCGCCGCGCCGACGACCGGCGCGCCGGTCCGCTTGGCGACCGCGGCGCGGGTCAGCGTGTGCATCGTGACGTCGTCGATGAGGACCGGCGCGCCGGTGCGGATCGCCTCGGCGACCTCGGGGTAGTCGGAGATGAGCAGCGCGAACTGGTGGAGCTCGGGGTCGTCGGTGGCGGCGATGACGAACGCGTGCTGCGAGCCCTCGATGTGGGCGATGAGCGACGCGCGATCGAACGCGAGCGCGTCGCGGACGAGGTCGAGCATCTCGACGAGCGCGCGGGCGTCGTCGCCGCGGGCGGCGAGCAGATCGTTGACGCGCGCGAGCACCGGGCCGAGGCCGCCCGGCTGGTACGGCCCGCGCAGGCGCCCGAGCAGGAGGAGGTTCGACGCGCGGGCGACCAGCGCGGCGGGCGGATCGGTGAGCGAGGCGGTGTCGGAGGCGCCGGCGGCGAGCGCGGCGGTGTGGGCGATGCCCGCCGGCCCGCCGGAGGCGCCGAGCACCGCGAGGATCGGCACGTCGGCGAGCGGCGGCGCGGCGCGGGCCTGGGCGACCAGCGTGGTGGCGTCGGCGGCGACGACGATCACGAGCGCGGGCGGCTCGTGGGTGCCGTCGAGGACGAGGCGCTCGTGGCCGGCGACGTCCAGGCCGGCGGTCCGCAGGAGCTCGATGACCGGCGCGGTCTCCCCCTCGACGGTGCCCACCACCGCGATCCGCTTGGACGAGGACACCCGAGGAAGATAGCGCGGATCGCGCGGCGCCATCGGTGACGCCCGGCCGCGCGATCGCCCGCAGGACGCACCGCCTGCGGGAGATCGATCTTCCCGAATTCACCGTTGCGCCAGCGCCGCCCGCAATCGCTGCGCCCGCCGCACGATGGCCCGCGGCACCGCCTGGAGCACCGGGCTGCGAGCACCGGCTGCGCGCCGTCCCGCGCCCGGAGCTCCTTCATGCGGACGCGCATCGTCCCGATCGGGACGACTGCGGCGGCGGGGCCGGTGGGCGCGCGGGTTCTTCCCGAGCGGGAAGCTCGGGGTCAGCGGAGGCCGCGGCGCCAGGCGGCGACGGCGGCGGCGTAGACGTCCTTGAGCGGGACGCCGGTGCGGGTGGCGGCGGCGGCGCAGGCGTCGTGCTCGGGGGCGGCGTTGACCACGGCGCCGGCCGGGTCGCGCGCGACCTTGATGGGGAGCGAGCCGTACTCGGTCTCGACCGGGATCAGCTCGCGAGCGAGGGTCGTCCGCTCGACGCGGTCGAAGCGGACGCCGATGGTGGTCGTCTCGCGGAGGATGGCGGCGATGACGCGGTCGCGCGCCGCCGCGGGGGCCAGGGCGGTGAAGGCGAGCGCGGGGCGGCCCTTCTTCATCGTGATCGGCGTCCACCAGGCGTCGACGGCGCCGGCCGCCAGCACCTGGTCGATGGTGTGGCCGGCCAGCTCGGGGATCATGTCGTCGAGGTTGGCCTCGATGCGCCAGACCGCGCCAGCCTCGGTGTCGGTGTCGGCGTCGGCGTCGGCGGACGCGGTGGCCGCGCGCGGGGCGAGGACGACGGCGCGGACGACGTTGGCGCGGTCGGGCAGCTCGTTGTCGCCGGCGCCCCAGCCGACCGCGAGCGGCTGGCCCGCGGGCGCGGGGGTCCAGGCGGTGACCGCGTGGGCGAGGATGGCGGCGCCGGTCGGCGTGGTCAGCTCGCGGGCGAGGCCGCCCGACGTCATGACGCCGCCGGCCTCGCGCAGCATCTCGAGCGCGGCGGGCGCCGGCACCGGCAGGACGCCGTGCGCGCAGCGCAGCGTGCCGTGGCCCATCGCGACCTCGGCGCAGGTGACCGCGGCGGGCGCGAGCCAGGCCAGCGCGGCGGCGGTGCCGACGAGGTCGACGATCGAGTCGATGGCGCCGACCTCGTGGAAGACGACGGCGGCGGTCGTGGTGCCGTGCAGCTTCGCCTCGGCGCGCGCGACCCGGTCGAACAGGTCGAGGGCGCGGGCCTTGACGTCGTCGGCGAGCCGGCCGCCCTCGAGGCGGCGGCGGATGTCGGCGTAGTGATGGTGCGCGTGCTCCCCGCGCGCGTGCCCGTGCCCATCGGCCTCGGCGTGGACGTGCTCGTGCGAGTGCGCGAGGTCGCCGTGGACGTGCACGTGCGCGTGGAGATGCTCGTGCGCGTCGTCGTGCAGGTGTTCGTCGCCGTGGTCGTGGCCGTGCGAGTGGTCGTGCGCGTGCGAAGGGTCGTGTGCGTCGCCGTCGTCGTGACCGTGCGAGTGCGAGTGCGAGTGCGAGTGCGAGTGCGAGTGCGAGTGCGAGTGCGAGTGCGAGTGCGAGTGCGAGTGCGAGTGCGAGTGCGAGTGCGAGTGCGAGTGCGAGTGCGAGTGCTCGTGCGAAGGATCGTGGGCGTG
>DASZXE010000589.1:0-3610 GCA_035546475.1 Kofleriaceae bacterium | reverse complement strand
CGCCGGCGCCATCGGACGGCTGAAGGACGGGGGCGACCGCGGCGCGGCTTCAGCGCTCGCCGCCGGGTGGGCGCCAGCGCCCGCTCGTGGCCGGCAGCGAGCGCCGCCGAGCGCCGGTCAGCGAGCTGCGATCTGCCTCGGCGCATCGCCGACCGATCGACTCGGTCGCGGGCGGGTCGCCGTCGTACGATCGGGCATGGCATCGATGGACGATCGGCCGCCTCCGCCTCCGCGCTGGCCCGAGCTCGACGCGCTCCGCGCGCTGCCGGACGGCGTCGCCCTGTTCGCGCCCGGCATCACCGACACCGCCTTCGCATCCGCGCTGGCGGAGGCCGGCGCACCGGTCCCCGCGGCGTTGCTCGAGCTCCTGGCCGCGACCGACGGCCTGGTCGTGCGCAATGTCGAGACGACCGAGGTCGTGTTCCGCCTCGAGACCGCGGCGGCGATGAAGGTCGTCGAGCGCGACGGCGGCCCGGTGCTCGCGATCGCCTCGTGGTGGCTGCGCCCGCTCGGCCACGAGCTCGAGACGATCCACCTGTGGCTCGACGGCGGCGCGCTGTCGGGCGGCTACGAGCTGCGCCGCGCGGGCCAGCCGGCGCACCTGCAACGGTTCGGCACCCGGCCCTTCGACGTCCGCGACCTGCTGCGGTTCGCGCTCGCGCGGAGCCAGGCGCGGGCCGAGACCGCTCACGAGCGCGACCACGGCATCGTCGACGCGCTGCTCGCCGAGCGGTCGTGGGGCTGGTACCTCGCCGGCGACGTCGAGCGCTTCGAGCTGCTGGTCGCCGCCGGCCGCCGTGCCGCGGCGCGCGCCCACTGCGAGCGCCTCGCGGCCGACCTGCTCGACGACGCCGAGAGCTGCACGCGCGCCGGCGACCACGGCGCCGCCACCAAGGCCGAGCGCGCCCGCGACGCCTGGCTCGCCCGCGCCCGCTCGCTCACCTGAGCTTCACCGGCGCCGCGCGCCGAGGCCGGGTCACCGCCGCGGCTCCGGCACGCGCGATGCTTCTACGAGAGGCATGAGTCTCACGTACATCCTGCTCATCGTCCTCCTCGTGCTCCTCATCGGCGGGTTCTTCTTCCGTCGCTGAGGCGCTCCCTCCAGCCCGCGGTGGTGTGCCGGCGCTCGCGCCGGGCCGCCGCGGCATCCGCCGTTGCACGCCTGTCTCCCGGCGTGCAGCGCATGGTAACCAGGCGTCCGCGCATCACGACGTGCATGGCGCGGGGCGGGCGCGGGCGGTGCAGAGGATGTGGTCGTCGAGGAGGCGCCAGGCGGCGTCGACGAGGAGGTTGGAGCCGGCGGGAGAATCGACGCGGGCGGTGCCGTCGGACGAGGGCCAGACGGCGACCTCGAGGAAGCCGATGTAGCGGCGCAGGAACGGGTCGATGGCCTTGTAGACGGCCTCCTTGAGGGCGAAGGCGCGGAGGACGGCGTGGTCGCGCGCGAGGCCGGTGAGCGAGGCGATGGCCTCGAGCTCGGCGGCCGTGAGCACGCGGCGCGAGAGGTCGAAGCGGCGCGGCGCGAGCTGCTCGAGGTCGATGCCGAGGCGGGCGCCTTCGTCGGCGGCGGCGAGCGCGACGGCGACCGCGCGCTTGTGGCTGATCGAGCCGACCAGGCCGGCCGGCGTGACCGGCGCGCCGCGATCGTCGGACGGCAACGGGTGCGCGGCGGCCGCGGCGCCGCCGACGTCGACGAGCGCGGCCCGCAGCGCGCGACGGCCCGCGATCCACTCGGGGCGGCGCACCGGCGGGATCGCGGCGAGCGCGAGCCGCTCGTCGGGATGGAGGTCGTCGACGTCCGGCGATGGCTCGACGACGCTCGCGGCGCCCGCGTGGGCGGCGCCGGCGGCGACGGTGACGGCGACGACGCGGCCGTGTGGCAGGTCGAGCGTCCAGGCGCGCGAGGGCCAGCCGGCGGTCACGCCTCGATCCCGCTGCCGGTCACGCCTCGATCCGGATCGTCGCGCCGAGGTCGCGCATGACCTGGACGAAGGTCGGGAACGAGGTGGCGACGTTGTCGACGTCGTCGATCTGCGAGGGCCCGTCGGCGCAGAGCGCGAGCACGGCGGCGGCCATCGCGATGCGGTGATCGCCCTCGCTGTTCACCCGCGCCGCCCGCAGCGGCGCGCCGGGCGAGCCGTGGACGACGAGGCCGTCGCCCTGCGCCTCGGCCTCGACGCCGAAGCCGCGCAGCATCGACACCGTCGTCGCGATCCGGTCCGACTCCTTGACGCGCAGCTCGCCGGCGTCGGCGACGATCGTCGTGCCGTGGGCGCGCGCCGCGACCGCCGCCAGGATCGGCACCTCGTCGATCGCGCGCACGGTCAGGTCGCCGGCGATCGTCGTCGGCCGCAGCACCGGGGCCGCGCCGCGCACCCACAGGTCGGCGATCGGCTCGCCGCCCGCCGCCGCCTGCGGCTCGAGCTCGATGTGGGCGCCCATGGCCGCCAGCGCGTCGAGGAAGCCGGTCCGCGTCGGGTTCACGCAGACCGACCGGCAGCCGACCTGGTGGGCGCCGACCAGCAGCGCCGCCGCGATCAGGAACGCCGACGACGACGGGTCGCCCGGCACCGTGATCGCGTCGATCGCGAGCTCGCCGTCCCAGCCGTCGGTGTCGACGATGACCTGGTTGCGCGCGGTCCGGATCGGCGCGCCCATCGCCGCCAGCAGCCGCTCGGAGTGGTCGCGGCTCGGGCCCGGCTCGGCGATGCGCGTCTTGCCGTCGGCGTAGAGCCCGGCCAGCACGAGCGCGGTCTTCACCTGCGCCGACGCGATCGCCAGCTCGTGCTCGACGCCGCGCAGCCGGCGCGCGCCGTCGCCGGCCGCCGGCGTGATGGTGAGCGGCGGCACGACGTCCGCTTCCCGGACCGTCCCGGCGATGTGGGCGCCCATCGCGGTCAGCGGATCGATCACGCGGCGCATCGGCCGCTTCGACAGCGACTCGTCGCCGAACAGGGTCGCGCCGAACCGCTGGCCGGCGAGCAGCCCGGTCAGGAGGCGGATCGTCGTGCCGGAGTTGCCGCAGTCGATCGGCTCCTTCGGCGCGCGCAGGTTGCCGGCGCCGCGGCCGACCACGCGGAGGACGTCGCCGTCGCGCTCGAGGACGGCGCCGAGCTGGACGATCGCGCGGGCGGTGCGGCCGTTGTCGGCGCCGCCGCCGAGGCCGCGCAGCGCGACCGGCGTGCGCGACAGGAGCGAGAACAGCAGCGCGCGGTGCCCGATCGACTTGTCGCCGGGCACGGTGACGTCGCCGACCAGGGGAACGGTCGCGGGCTCGACCACGAAGGATGTCATCGGGGGGATCCTACTCCGGCCTCGGTGGGCGCACCCGCGGCCGCCGGCGCGGGCGCGTCACGCAGGTACGCGAGCGCGCGCGCGACCGACCGCGCGAGCCGCTTCGGGGTGACGACGATCGTGAGGCGGGCGGCCGCGCGCTCGCGGGTGACGGTCGCCTGCGCGAGCGCGGGCGCGAGGCCGAGCGCGCCGATCGCGGCGGTGGCGCCGGCTCGGTCGCGCACGCGGGTCAGCACCGTCGACCACCGCGCCGGGTCGCCGCCGATCCAGGCGATCACCGCGAGGTCGTCGGCGACGTCGAGCCAGGCCGAGATCG
>DASZXE010000588.1:0-1973 GCA_035546475.1 Kofleriaceae bacterium | reverse complement strand
AACGTCGCGTTGCCGCTCCGCCCGTACGAGAGCTGGATCTCCTGGCCGGCGGCGAGGTCGCGCGCGGCCCGGACCTCGAACCGTTCGCCGTCGAGGTACGCCCAGGTCGCGTCGGCGCGCCCGTGATCGAACATGTCGGCGACCGGCACCAGCGCGCGCCGGCTGCCGCGCCGCGTGTCGATGCGGAAGCAGCGGCTGCCCGACACGAGCTGGCCCCACGTGTACGCGGCGAGGCCGAGGCCGGTGACCGCGTCGGTGCGGCGGCCGAGCAGCTCGTGGTCCGCCCGCAGCCCGCGCGCCCGGTACGCGATCATCGCGAGCGCGCGCGTGCCGTCGAGCGACGCCAGCTCCGCCGCCTGCCGGTGCAGCGCCATCCACGGGAACGCCGCCGGCAGCGCGTCGAGGTACGCGCGCCACGGCGACGTCGCGCGCGCCGCCTCGCGCGCGAGCCACACGCCGAGCGCGCACGGCGGCGAGACCATCGTGCCCTCGACGCGCCCGACCGCCGCGACCTGCTCGTCGCGGTCGACGTCGTCCTCGTCGATCATCAGCGCGCGCGGCACGGTGACGATCGGCTCGCCCGCCGCCAGCGCGCGCCGCGCGTGCACGGTGCGGTTGCCGTCGGCGCCGACCACGAGCTCGATCGCGTCGAACCGCGCCCCCTCGCGCGCGGCCCAGGCCAGCAGCGCGGCCACCGCATCGGCCGGCGGCGTCGCCGCGCGCACCGGCAACGGCTCCCAGCCCTCGGCGTCGAACGGCGCCGCCTCCAGCGCCAGCTCGTACGCCTCGCCCGCATGGCCCGCGTGCCCGCCGACCCTCATCGCCGCCGATCGTACGACGGAAGCGCGATCGCGGATATCGTTTCCGCCATGGACGCCGCCGCGTTGCGCGCCTTGCTCGCATCGATCCCCGAGCCGCCCGAGCCGCCCGAGCCGCCCGAGCCGCCCGGGCCGCCCGGGCCACCCGGGTCGCCGGAGCCAGGCGTGCCGCCGGTCACCGACGCGGTGATCGACGCGCTCGTCGACGCCTCCGTCCGCTACCTGGCCTCGCCCGCCGCCGCGGACAGCCTCGCGCGCGACACCTACTGGCCGAAGTGGGACTCGCCGTGGTGGCACATGCTGCTCCTCCACGAGCTCGGCCTCGCCGATCGCATCCCGCCCGCGATCGTGGCCCGCATGGTCGATCGCCTCGACGCGCTGCCGCTGCACCACTTTCCCATCCACCCGGGCGACCGTCCGCCCGGCGCCGACCCGTGGCGCGACAGCACCTGCCACTGCGCCATCGGCAACCTCCACCAGGTGCTGACCGCCTGCGGCGTCGACGTCCGCGCGGCGCTGCCCTGGCTCGAGCCGTGGTTCGCCCGCTACCAGTTGCCCGACGGCGGCGCCAACTGCGACGAGACCGCCTACCTGTCCGGCGAACCGGACGCCAGCTCGATGGTCGCGATCATCGCGACGATGGAGGCCGCCCTCGGCGGACGCGCCGGCGCCGTCTCGCCCGAGGCCACCGCCCGCCACCGCGACTTCCTCGCGCGCGCCGCCGGCTTCCTCGTCGATCGCCGCCTGGTCGAGGGCTCGCGCTCGCGGCACAACGCCGAGGAGCGCGAGTCGGCGCGCGCGTGGCCGCTACTCGGCTTCCCGCGCTTCTACTTCTACGACGTGCTGCGCGGGCTCACCGCGCTCGTCCGCTGGGCGGACAGCACCGCCGCCGTCGTCCCGCTCGCCGTCGTCGCGCCGGTCGCCGCCCACCTCGCCGCCGCCTTCCCCGACGGCGTCGCCCGCGTCGGCCGCCGCGCCCTCGACCTCCACCCGACCACCATCGCGTTCGTCGGCGGCGCCTGGGGCCGCCACCCGACGAGCACCTTCCCGCTGCTGGACGCGGTCAGCGTCGTCGGCGCCGCCAGCGCGCCGCTCACCCGCGAGTGGACCGACACCCGCCGCGCCATCGTCCGGCTGGCGGACAGCGGCCGCCTC
>DASZXE010000587.1:0-2251 GCA_035546475.1 Kofleriaceae bacterium | reverse complement strand
GTGCGTGCCCTGCTACGCTCGCCGGCCATGGCCTCGAACCGGTTCTCGCTCGCCGCGGTCTTCCTCGCCTACTTCCTCGTCGCGGGCGGCATCGCCCTCGCGCTCATCCTGCTGGTCAAGGCGGGTGCCCGCGGCGACGGCGCCTTCTACGGCGCGGTCGCCCTCGGCGGCGCCGTCGGCGGCGCGGCGGCCGCGCGCGCCCGCCGCGGCTCGACGATCATCGAGCCGGCCATCGGCGGCCTGCTCGTCATCGGCACCCTCGTCGGCATCTTCATCGGCACCCAGGCCGGCAGCGTGCTGTGGCACGTGGGCAAGGACCAGATCCTGCGGGCGATCGCGATCGCCGGCGCGCTGGCGGCGGCCGGCGCCATCGTCGGCGCCGTCGCCGCCGAGAAGCTGGCCGGCGGTCACTCGACGTCGCCGCTCGCGTGGCTGCTCTTCGTCGCCTTCGCGATGCTCGGCGCCTGCCTGGTGTCGACGGTGGTGGCGGTCGCCTTCTTCTTCCACGGCACCAGCGACGACAGCAAGCTCGGCGGCATCGTGTTCGGCGCGATGGCGGTCGGCGCGTTCGTCACCGGCCTCACCACCGGGGCGTCGGCGCCGCGCCGCATCCTGCTGGTGAACCTCGTCGGCGTGGTGGCCGGGGTCATGGGCTACTACCTGCTCGTGCGCGCGCTGCCGAACGCCGCCGACGACAAGGACGCCGGCGCCGCCGCGCTCGGCTTCGCGATCATCGGCGTGGCCGGCGGCCTCGTCGCGATGGCGGGCGCCGCGATCGGCTGGCGCGCGGTCGGCAAGCGCAACGCGCTCGACGCCGAGGTCACGTCCCGCGCGTTCGCCTGATCCGGTAAGCTCGCAGGTCGATGGCCCGGGGTCGCTCGCCGCTCGTCGCGCTCCTCCTGGTCCTGTTCTTCGTCGCGGCCGCCACCCGGGTGGTCCTCGCGTGCGTCCGGTCGGCGGGGATGGGCGTGACGCCGGGGTTCTACGTCTCGCTCGCGGTCGGTGGCGCGCTCGGCGCCGCGCTCGGGGTGCGGGCGACGCGCGCCTCCGTGCTCGTCGAGGCCGGGGGCGGCGCGCTCCTCCACGTCGTCATCCTCTGGACGGTGCCGCAGGTCGCGCGACAGGCCACCGCCTCGTGGTCGAGCGACCCGTCCGCCATGGCGGCGCAGCTCGCGATGATCGGCGGCCTGTCGTGCGCGGCGGCGACCGGCGGCGCGCTGGTGGCCCGGCGCGTCGCCGGGGTCGCGACCCAGGGCGCGCTGGCCTGGCTCGTCTACGTGACGGTCGCGACGATCGGCACGCACCGGCTCGCCGCCGAGATCGCGCACGCGTGGGTCCGGACCGGCGCGCGGGCCGACGCCGGCACGACCTTCGCCGTCCTCGGCGCCTCATCACTCGCGGCCGGGCTCGTCACCGGTGCCGCGGCGCCACGGCGCATCCTCGTGATCACGCTGGCCGGCTCGATCGTCGCGCTCGGGGTGGTCACCGCGCTCTCCTTCGTGCCTCCCAGCCACGCCCAGCCCCCGGCGCGCGTGTGGGCGTTCGTGGTCGGCATCGTGATCGTGGGCGCCGGCTGCGGGCTGGTCGCGATGCTGGCGTCGGCGATCGGCTGGCAGGTGGGCGGCAAGCGGCGAGCGCGCGAGCCGGCCCTCGCGGAGACGTTCGCGTAGCGCCAGCGCCGACCGGCGGTCGCGGTGGACGGCCGCACGCCCGGAGCCCGCGAGGCGCGCGTGGTGTCCCCACGAAGCGAGCGCGCCCCGGACGTCCGGCCGGGGCCGACGGGCGCTACGGGCAGCCGAGGGTGGCGAGCGCGTCCGTGAGGCTCGTGGTGGCCTGGCGGCAGCCGTCCTCGAGCATGGCGCGGCTGGCGGCCGGGACCTGGCCCAACGAGCGGCGCACGCTGGTGACCGCGTCGGTGAGCGAGCTGCGCGAGGCGGCCGGCATCGTCGGGCACCGGGCGTAACGGGTGAGGGCGTCGACGTACGCCTCGCAGGCCGGCCCGAGCGGATTGGCGGCCGCGACGGCCCCCTGCGGCGGCGGCGGTGGCGTCGTCGTCGTCGTCGTCGTCGCGACGTCCGGCGGCGGATCGTCCTCGACGCGGTCGCCGGCGGCGAGCTGCCCCTCGCGGCGGTGGAGCGCGGCGCGCGGCGCGGGCGGCAGGTCGGCGAGGCAGGCCTCGACGCGGTCGGCGTCACCGGCGTCGAGCACGCAGCGCTGCGCCGCGCGCGACCAGCCGTCCTCGTTGCAGGCG
>DASZXE010000586.1:0-9894 GCA_035546475.1 Kofleriaceae bacterium | reverse complement strand
GCCGCCGCGCCACCATCGGCGGCCGGCGCCCTCGCACCGGCGCCATCATCCCCGCGTCGGGCGTGCGCCCCTGGCGCCTCGCGGCCGGCGGCGCCGCCATCCAGCACTCCAGCTTCCGCATCAGCCCCTGCAGGTCGCCCGTCTGCGTGTGGCCCTTCACCTGCAGCGCCCGCGTCGACGTGTTGAGCGACCCGTTGATCCAGCCGGACGTGCCCTCGAACTGCGCCTTCAGGTACCCGATCGACACGTTGCCGAACGCGACGTCCGAGGTGACGGTGTCGCCGCTGATCGCCAGCTTGCCGAGCCGGAGCCCGAGGTCGTTGACCTGGTAGACGAGCGCGGTTTCGCCGGTCGCGCGCTTCAGCTTCAGGTGCCCCGACAGCTTGCTGCCGAAGACGTCCTCGATGCACGGCGGCAGCCGCCCCGCGAGGTCGACGTCGTCGATGCGCACCTCGCCGTTGACGAGGAACGGCGACTCGTTGGTCGAGTCGCCGCCGAAGTCGCCCGAGATCGTCATCGTGCCGCCCGCGCCGTGGGCGACGAACTGGTCGACCTCGCCACGGTCGACGACGAGGTCGTAGCCGACGTGCAAGGTCTCGAGCTCGAGGTGGAGCGGCGGCGTCACCAGCTCGAGGTCGTAGGTCAGCCCCTTCAAGGTCAGGTCGATCTTCGGGTACGCGATGATCGGCCCCGTGATGTCGGCGTGCACCGTCACGTGGTCGCCGCCGATGTCGGGGTCGAACGTGTGGCGCAGCATCGGGCCGGCGTTGGTGACGTCGACCTTCACGTCCCACTTGCCGTCGTAGACGTCGGCCCAGTAGTCGATCATCGCCCCGTCGACCTTCACGTGCGCCGCGTCCTTGGTCTCGAGATCCAGGTCGAAGACGAGCGTGTTGGCCACCGAGCTGCTCGGCCAGTTCGCCGGCACCTGCTGCAGCCGGTTCACGACGAGGCTGTCGATCGGGATCGTGTACTCGCCGGCGTAGCGGCCGTCGCGCCCCTTCTCCCAGAACAGGTCGATCTGACCGCCGCTCGCCCTCGGCCGCAGCGACGTGTAGAAGCGCGGCACGATCGGGTCCGACGAGTCCATGTAGAGGAACCCGTCGGTGGTGACCTTCTCGAGATCGGCGTGGACCTGGTACGAGTCGCCGTTCTTGCCGTACGGCGTCATCAGGATCTCCACCTCGACGCCCTCGATGTGGTAGTCGCGCAGGTCGAACAGCGGCGCCGACGTCGCCTGCACGCCGACGTAGTAGCCGGCCACGCTGCGCTTGCCGTAGAACGCGGCGAGCAGCGAGAAGACGGTCGTGTCGTAGTCGTGGAGCGGGTACGGCTCGGTCATCTCGCGCAGCAGCACGTGCCCGCCGATGACGTGGATGTTGCGCAGCACGAAGTCGTGGCGGCCGAACATCAGCGAGTGCAGGTCGAGCTCGAGCGTGATGCGCGGCGTCTGCAGGACCGACACGCCCTTCTCGTCCCAGACCTCGACGTCGCGCAACTGGACCGGCATCCAGCCGCCGGTGACCGCCGTCTTCAGCGCCGACATCGGCCAGTCGACCGACCCGATCGACACCCGGCCGCGCATGCCGTCGCTCAGCATGGTGGAGAGGCCGTCGCCGAGGTCGGGGCCCTCGAACTTGACGCGCACCAGCACCAGCAGACCGCCGAGCAACAGCACGACGCCCAGGCCGATCGAGACCAGCCAGCGGCGGAGCCGCACCTGAGGCCGCTGGATCGCCAAGGCCCGCCGAGGCTACCACGGGGTGAGGGGCCGTCGCACCCGGCGCCTCGACGACGGCGGCTCGGCGTCGACGGCGATCACGGCGCGAGGGAATCGCGGGCGCGCTCGTTGGGTTTCCCTTGCGACGAGCCGGGCAACCGCCCATAAAAGAAGCACGACCCCCCTGCTCGCCGGAGCCCGCTCATGACGATGTCCCCTGGATCGATCGACGGCGCGCCGCCGCCCGAAACTCCACCTGCCTCGCCGTCGGCCGCGCCGATGGCCCTGGTCCGCGAGGTCCAGGGACCCACCACCGACCGCGGCCGCGTCGCGGGGCTGGCGATGGTCTGCTCGGCGGCCGGCGTCGCGCTCGGCTTCGCCCTCGCGGGCAGCCTGTTCGCGGCGATGGCGCCGCCGCACGCGGTCGTCGGCTGGAGCGAGTGCCCGCACATGCGGATGCACCTGGGCGAGCCGTACGAGGCCGAGTTGCGCACGATGCCGTGGCTCGGCGTCAGCGTCACCGTCGGCCCGCACGCGACGCCCGCGACGCTGACCGGCGTGGTCCGTGGCTCGCCCGCCGCCGACGCCGGCCTGCGCCCCGGCGACCTCGTCACGACCTTCGACGGCCGCGACATCACCAGCTCCGCGCAGTTCCTGGGCCTCATCCGCCAGCACCGCCCGGGCGACACCGTCGACCTCGACGCCATCGGCCCCGACGGCGGCAAGATCACGATCCACGGCCTCCGCCTGTCGTCGATCACGCTGCCGGTCCGCTGACCGGCCCGCCGCGACGGGCCCGCCGCGACGCGTGGGGACTCGAGCGCCGCGAGGACCGGGGCATCCCCACGAGGAAGCGGCCGAGCGCGCCCCGCGCGCGAGCCGGCCCCGGGCCTTCTAGAGATCGCAGAAGTTGCTCGGCACCGGCGAGGCGGCGGAGATGACGATGCAGGTCGCGGACGACTCCTCGCCGGCCTGGAAGGTGATGACGAGGTTGTCGCCATCGCCGGCCGGGAACGGCAGGCTCGGGCCCACGCTGCCGTCGGGTCGCGCGTGGGCGATGATGCCGACCTCGCGCGACCGGTTGTAGACGTAGACGAGCGCGTTGGCGAAGTTGATCTCCGCCGCGTACGAGAAGGTCGCCGTCCCGCTCGCGGCGTCGATCGGGATGCGCATCTCGGTCGGCTCCGGCGGCGGGATCGGGATCGACGGCGTGATGCAGCCGGCCGGCGTCGACAGCGCCGCCGCCACCGCCGCCACGACCGCCAGCCGGAGCCGCAGCCCGACCGCGACCGCGACGCGGGCGAGCAGGGCAGGACGGCGGCGCGGGACTCCGATCACGGTGCCGGTGAGTGCAAGGCCGGGTCCGAAACCGTCAAGCCCGCCCGGGCCGGCCAGGTCATCGAGATTCCTCGATTCCTGTCCTGCGAGGGCGGGCTCCGGGGGGCGATCCCTGTCAACCCGATGGACGGCGCTGCCAACTCGATTGGCGGCGCGCGACGCGCCGATCAGCGGGTCCGCTTGACCTTCGTCGGCAGCATGATCGACACGCCGAAGCCCGCGAACAGGTGGTGCAGGAAGCGCGAGTCGGTCTTGTCGACGAACAGGTCGGCGTTGAAGTCCGCGCCCGACGGGTTGTCGGTGAAGGCGTAGTCGCGCACCGCGAGGTCGATGGCGAGGAAGTCGCTGACGAACACGTGGATGCCGCCGCCGAGGTACAGGCCCGGCTTGAAGCCGCTGTTGAGCGGCGGGTCGTTGTTCGGGTTGTCGTCGGGCGTGATCGGCGGCGTCATCGTCTGGTCGTTGACGCCCGGGTGCATGTCGTCGCAGATGTCCGCGGAGCAATTCGACGTCAGGTTCGCGAAGGCGAGGCCGCCCTGGAAGTAGAAGTCGAAGTTCACGTACGCGCGGCCGAAGGCGGCCAGCTTGCCGTACCAGGGCGTCAGGCCGACGTAGAGCGCGCCGTGGAGCGGCATCTTGTTCAGGTGCTCGCTGAACTCCGTCTTCGACGGCTCGCGCGTCATGTCGTTGACGTCGGGCTCGAGCGTGTCGAGCACGCGGTCGGTCAGCTTGGTGTTGATCGACGTCGAGAACACGCCGATCGCGCCGATCGAGAGCATGTCGCCGAGGTGGTACTCGAGCTTCAGGCCGCCGCCGATGAAGGCGCGGAAGTCGGCGTTGATCGTCGACTCGAACAGCGGGGTCGCCTCGAGCCGCTTGGCGACCAGCAGCAGGCGGTTGCGCACCGCCGGCTGCTTGTCGAGCTTGTCGTCGGCGCGCGCGATCGACGGCGCGAGCGTGGAGGTGCCGATCAGGGCCGCCGCGCCGAGCGCGCCGAGCGCGAACATCCGGGTGGCGGTCGACCGGGTCGTCTTGGAAGTGAGCGTCATCGGGCGGTGCTCCTCGGGGTCGGTCGAGACGTTCGGTCGATCAGCGGAAGGTGGAGTACTCGAACGTCGGCGGGATCCAGAAGCTCACGCCGAGCTGGAACATGACGTTGTTGATGAGCGAGCCCTCGGCGTTGGCCTCGGCCTGCGACGCGGTCGCGTTCATCGTCGGGCTGCGATCGCTCGGCTCGAACTTGTCGACCATGATGTAGTCGCGGATGCCGAGGTTGATCGTCGCCCACTTCGTCAGGAAGAAGCGCATCGACGCGCCGACGTTCGGCGTGATGTTGAGGTTGGTGAAGCCGGGGAAGCGCGGGTCGCGCGGCACCACCTCGGTCTGCGTCACGCCGACGCCGGCGGTGAAGTACGCCTCCCAGTGCACCAGCTTCTTGTCGAGGATGGCGAACTTCCCGTAGACCGGGACGTAGTGGAAGTTGAGGGCGCCGGCGAAGTTGTAGCGGTTGATCGTCGGCAGGCGGCGGGCCTGGCGGCCGACCAGGTCGAACGGCTCGCGGAACTGCTTGGCGAAGTACTGGCCCTCGACGCCGACCGCGAGCACGTCGGTCAGGAAGTAGTCGATCGACGCGCCCATGCCGTAGTGGCGGATCATGTTGTCGTTCATCGTCGTGGCGACGAACGGCATCACGTCGACGCGCTTCAGCTTGAGGAACGGCTTGCGCATGACGACGACGATGTCGCCCCACGAGACCGGGTGCACGGCGCGGCTGGTGTCCGCCTTGACCGCGTCGGTCTGCGTGTTGGCGAGGTCGGTGTCGAGATCCTTCCCGTTGTCCTTGTCGCCCTCGTCCTCGATCTCGATCCCCTCGTCGCTGCCGCTGCCGCTGCCGTCGCCGTTGTCGTCGGCCTTCGGCTTGTCGCCGTTCTCGTCCCCCTCGATCTCGATGCCCTCGTCATCGCCGCTGTCGCTGCCGGAGCCGCTGCCCGAGCCGCCGCCGCTGCCGGCGGGCGCGGGCTTCTTCGTGCCGGGGCCGGCGTGGGCGAGGTGCGCCAGGGGCAGACTGGCGCAGAGCGCCGCGGCGGCCACGGTGGTCACGAACAAGGAGTGACCGGAGAGCGTAGAGCTGATCGTGCGGCGCATGGATTCCGCATTCTCCCGGGCAGGGGTCGACGAGTCGCGGACTGGACCGAGGCTATAACACGCAGGTTTTCGCGATCTCAAGGCTACGGCGTCCGATCGATGGGCCAGACGGCCCGGGCAGGAGGGGAGCGCCGCGGGCCGGCGAGGCATGGTCCCCGTAGGTGGCCCGACACGGCCGGGGCCGTCACGGGATCTCGCGGCCGCGCACGCTAGGCGGCGTCGGCGTCGCCGGCGTCCTCGTAGAGCGCGGCGACGAAGGTGCGGGGATCGAACGGCCGGAGGTCGGCCACCTTCTCGCCGATGCCGACGTAGCGGACCGGCACCTTCAGCTCGTCGCAGATCCCCAGGATCACGCCGCCCTTGGCGGTGCCGTCGAGCTTGGTGATGACGATCCCGGTGATCTCCATCGCTTCCTTGAAGGTCTTGGCCTGGGTGATCGCGTTCTGGCCGGTCGTGGCGTCGAGCACCATCCAGGTCTCGTGGGGGGCGCCCGGCATCGCCTTGTCGCAGACCCGGCGCACCTTCTTGAGCTCGTCCATCAGCTCGGTCTTGGTCACCAGGCGGCCGGCGGTGTCGCAGATGACGAGGTCGTAGCCCTCGTCGACGCCGCGCTTGACCGCCTCGAAGATCACCGACGACGGGTCGCCGCCGGCCTTGCCCTTGACGAGCTCGACCTTGGCGCGCTGCGCCCAGATCTCGAGCTGCTCGACGGCGGCGGCGCGGAAGGTGTCGCCGGCGGCCAGCAGCACCTTCTTGCCCTCGCCGGTCCACTTGGCGGCGAGCTTGCCGATCGTCGTGGTCTTGCCGACGCCGTTGACGCCGATGGTGAGCAGCACGAGCGGCTTCTTGCGCTCGAGGTCGACCGCCGGCGCGCCGACGTCGAGGATGCGGGTCGAGGTCTCGCGGATCTTGGCCCAGATCTTCGCCGGGCTCTCGAGGTCGTCGCGCGACAGGTCCTTCTTCACCGACTCGAAGATGCGGTCGGCGGCGCGCGGCCCGATGTCGGCCGTGAACAGGACCTCCTCGAGCTGCGGCAGCACGTCGGCGTCGATCTTCTTCTTGCCGAAGATCTTGCCCAGGCGGGCGACGAAGCCGCCGCGGGTCTTGGCGAGGCCGGCCTGCCAGGCGGCCTTCTCCGCCTCGTCGACCGGCGCCTGCGGCTCGGCGGCCTCCTCGGCCTCCTCCGCGGCTTCCTCCTGCGCACGCCGCCGTGCGGGCTTCCTGGCCGGGCGAGGCGGCTCCTCCTCGTCCTCCTCCTGGCGCTGCTGGAACCGCTGGCGCTTGCGCTCGCGCGGCTTCTGCTCGACCTCGGGCGCGCCGGTCACGCGGTCCTTGACCGCCTTCGCGCTGCGCTCGCGGCTCCTGTCGCCGGCGCGGCGCAGCCAGAGCACGAAGAGCGCCACGATCGCGAGGACGACCAGCAGCTTGATGATCGAGGGGCCCATCGCGCCGCGTTATACCGCAGCTCTCTGACCCCGGCGGCCCGTGGCGGCCGCCGGGCGGACGGTCACCGCTCGCGCAGGTGGAGCGCGGGGACGCCGGCGCCCCGCTCGGCGAGGGCGGCCTGCACCTTCTGCTCGGCGCCCGGCAGCACGGCTTCCTCGGGGACGCGGGCGGAGAAGAAGGTCTCCTCGACGAACGAGGTCAGGTCGCTGAAGGCCGGCGTCGGCGCGCCGGTCCGCACGTGGTCGACGATCTGGCGGGGCGACCAGATGCCCCACAGCTCGGCGTTCGGCAGCTTCGGCTGGGCCGCGCGGCGGTAGAGGCTCCAGACCTTCTCGCGCACCGGCACGAGATCGATGTGGACGCCGCGCAGCTCGCCGCGGTGGGGGACGGTCACCATGAACCGCTCGCTGACGTGGCCGGCGGCGGAGACGCGGGCGCGCCACTCGCCGGGCGCGAGCTGCTCGAGCGCGAAGCGGCCGTCGGCGTCGGTCACGGTCGACATGTCCTGGCCGTCGCGCGACAGCCGGACCTCGGCGGTGGCGAGCGGCCGGCTGCGGACCGCGTCGCGGACCAGGCCGGCGAAGCCGTGGTCGCTCGCGCGGCGCAGCGTCGACACGATGCTGGCGCGCGCGGGCTCGAGGCCGCCGACCGGATCGGCGGCGGTCGCCGGCGGCGCGTTGACGAGGACCATCGCGCGGTCGCGCCGGCGGCGGGCGAGGATGAACAGCAGCGCCGCGAGGGCGGTGATCGCGAAGGCGGTGATCGTGATGCCGTTCGGCGCCGGCCGCGGCGTGCCGATGGTGACGAACGCCGGGCCCGAGCGGCTCGAGGTGCGCCACGCGTCCTTGCTCTCGACGGCGGCCTGCAGCGTCTTCCTGCCGACGCCGAGGCGGTCGGCGGCGATCGACAGCTTGTAGGTGCCGTCGGCGCCGGTGGTGGTGGCGCCGACCCGCGCGTCGTCGGCGGTCACCGCGACCGCGACGCCCGCGATCGGGTTGCCGTCGTCGTCGAGGACCTTGCCCTTCGTCTTGACGGTGCCCTCGAACGCGACGGTCTTGCTGCCGACGGCGAGGTCGATGCGGGTCGCGGTCGTGAACGTGAAGGTCGCCTCCGCGGTGGCGGCGGCGTGGGTCGCGTCGCCGGCGAAGCGCGCGCCCAGGTGCTTGACGCCGGCGCCGCCGGCCTGCGCGCGGCTGACGAGCTGCGGCGAGCCGGTCGAGAAGTCGAGCGTGCGCGGCGGGCGGCCGCCCTCGGTCGCCGCGATCGTGAGGCTGACCGGCAGCCGGACGTCGGCCTGGTCGACCGCCGCGGAGACGGTGACGAGCGCGCCGGTCGCGGTCGGCGTCGCCGTGATCGTGAGGGTGACCGGCGCCTTGCTCGGGTCGACGCCGCGCTCCTCGGCCTGCGCCGGGTCGAGGCGGTCGTCGCCGCCGAAGGCGACGCCGACGTCGACGGGGGCGCTGCCGTCGGCGGCGGGGACGAGGATGTCGAAGACGCCGTCCTCCTGGGTGGTGCCGCGCCCCTCGTGGCCGAGGATGGTGACGCTGACCGGCTGGTCGGGCAGGCCGACCGCGGTGGCGCGGTCGACGAGGACGCCGCTGACCCGCAGGCCGTCGGGGGTGCGGCGCACGGCGGTGACGCGGACCTCCGTGTGCGCGCGGATCGAGACGGTCGGCGCCGCGCGGGCGGCGAGCGGCGCCGCGGCGGTCCAGGCCGCGAGCAGGGCGGCGAGGAGGGGGCGGCGGGCGCGGGAAGCCATCTGCCCATGGTGATAGCAAACTTCGCGGGGCGCCGGCCGGTCGGCCGCGATGTCAGGGGGGTAGGGCAAGGTGGCCCGACCCAAAGCCATGCGGATCAAGCGAGTCGAGATCATCGGGTTCAAGTCGTTCTGCGATCGCGCGGTGCTCGCCATCGATCAGCCGATCACGGCCGTGGTCGGCCCCAACGGGTGCGGCAAGTCCAACATCGTCGACGCCATCCGCTGGTGCATGGGCGAGCAGTCGGCCAAGCACCTGCGCGGCAAGGCGATGGAGGATGTCATCTTCGCCGGGTCGGAGTCGCGGCCGGGGGCGCCGATGGCGGAGGTGTCGCTCACGTTCGACGACGTCGGCTTCTCGCACGAGAAGCTGGCGACCGCGATGGCGTCCGACGAGGCGGCGGCGGAGGCGGCGATGGCGCAGGTCGACGCGATCGATCCGGGCGCCGACGAGGAGCTGGCGCCCGAGGAGCCGTCGCTGGCCGAGGTCGTCGCCGAGGTCGCCGCCGACCTGGCGCCCGAGGCCTCGCTCGGGGTCGACGAGCACGGCCAGCCGATCGCGTCGGTCGCCGACGAGGTGCGGGCGATGCTCGCCGGCGAGGCCGCGCAGCTCGACTTCACCCGCTACACCGAGGTGACCATCACGCGGCGCCTCTACCGCGACGGCACGTCGCAGTACTTCATCAACAAGGTGCCGTGCCGCCTGCGCGACGTCACCGACTTCTTCCTCGGCACCGGCGTCGGCACCAAGGCCTACTCGATCATCGAGCAGGGCCGCATCGGCCAGATCGTGTCGTCGCGCCCGGCCGACCGGCGCTCGATCATCGAGGAGGCCGCCGGCATCACCAAGTTCAAGAGCAAGAAGAAGGCGGCCGAGAAGAAGCTCGAGCAGACCAAGCAGAACCTGCTGCGCGTCTCCGACATCGTCGAGGAGCTCGACAAGCGGATGGGCACGCTGCGCCGGCAGGCGCAGAAGGCCGAGCGCTACCGCAACTACAAGGCGGAGCTGCGCGACCTGGACCTCTGGAAGGCGTCGCACCGCTACCTCGAGCTGCACGCCGACGGCGCGCGGGTGTCGTCGCGCCTCGAGGAGGCCGGCGGCGAGCTCGAGGGCGTGCGGGCCGAGTGGTCGGCGAAGGACGCGGAGGTCGTCGCCGAGCGGACCGAGCTGGCGATCGAGGAGCGGCGGCTGGCGGGCCTGCAGGAGGCGATCTACGAGCTCGACAACCGGCTGCGGCTGACCGAGAGCAAGATCGGCTTCGAGACCCGCGAGGCGGAGGACCTCGAGCAGCGCAGCTCGGCGGCGGCGGCCGACATCGAGCGGCTGCGCGGCGAGCGCGAGGTCGCGGCGGCGCAGCTCGCCGACCAGCAGGCGGCCCTGGCGGCGCTGGCGGCCGAGGTCGGCGACGGCCAGGACGAGGTCGGCCGGCGGGAGGCGGCGGCGGGCGAGGCGCGGGCGGCGCTGACCACGGCGCAGCGCAGCCTCGAC
>DASZXE010000585.1:0-1555 GCA_035546475.1 Kofleriaceae bacterium | reverse complement strand
TGCTCGCGGGGTTCCACGGCGCGGCGCACCACGCGCGGGTCGCGGAGCTGGTCGAGCTCGACCGCGCGCAGCTCGGCATCGCGCGGGCGCGCGCGATCGCGCGGCTCGTCGAGCGCGTGCCGAAGGTGACGAAGGACGTCGCCGACACCGGCGAGATCGGCCTGCTCCTCCACGAGCTGAAGAAGCAGCGCCGCCACAAGCCGCTGCGCGCGCTGTTCCGCGAGATCCCGACCCTGCTCACGCGGCTCAAGCCGTGCCTGCTCATGAGCCCGCTGTCGGTCGCGCAGTACCTCGACCCGGCGATCGGCCGCTTCGACCTGGTCGTCTTCGACGAGGCGTCGCAGATCCCGACGGCGGACGCGATCGGCGCGCTCGCCCGTGGCGACGCGGCGGTCGTCGTCGGCGACTCGCGGCAACTGCCGCCGACCCGCTTCTTCGACGCCGGCGGCGGCGCGGACGACGGGCCGCCGGCCGACGACGAGCTCGAGGAGCTGGAGAGCGTGCTCGACGAGTGCGTGGCCGCGCGGCTGCCGGAGCTGCGGCTGCGCTGGCACTACCGCAGCAAGCACGAGGACCTGATCGCGTTCTCGAACGATCGCTACTACGGCGGCTCGCTCGACGTCTTCCCGGCGGCGGCGGCGCGCGTGCCCGAGCTCGGCGTGAGCTGGCGTCGGATCGACGGTGTCTACGACCGCGCCGGCACGCGGACCAACCGCACCGAGGCGGAGGCGGTGGTCGCCGAGCTGAAGTACCGGCTCCTCGATCCCGAGCGGAGCAAGCGGTCGATCGCGGTGGTGACCTTCTCGCGGCCGCAGCAGGAGCTGATCCTCGACCTGCTCGACGACGCGCGGCGCGAGCACCCGGAGCTGGAGGCGTTCTTCGCCGACGGCGCGGCGGAGCCGGTGATCGTCAAGAACCTGGAGACGATCCAGGGCGACGAGCGCGACGTGGTGCTGTTCTCGATCGGCTACGGGCCGGATCGCGACGGCGTGCTGACGATGAACTTCGGCCCGCTCGGCAAGGAGGGCGGCGAGCGCCGGTTGAACGTGGCGGTGACGCGGGCGCGCGAGCAGCTCGTGATCTTCTCGTCGATCGATCCGGACCAGATCCGCGAGGACGTGAGCGCGCCGGGCGTCCGGCACCTGGCGGAGCTGCTCGCCTACGCGAAGGCGGGCGGGCAGGCGGGCGGCCGGGCGGAGGCGCACCCGCCGGCAACGCCGCTGACGGCGGCGATCGGCGCGGCGCTGGCGGCGAAGGGCTGGACGGTGCACCACCAGGTCGGCTGCGCCGGGTACCGGCTCGACCTGGCGATCGTCGATCCGGACGAGCCGGGGCGGTACGTGCTGGCGATCGAGACGGACGGGCCGGCGTACGCGTCGGCGCGGGTGGCGCGCGACCGCGACCGGCTGCGGGCGCTCGTGCTCGGCAGCCTGGGCTGGCGGCTGCATCGGATCTGGTCGCTCGACTGGTGGCACGAGGGGGAGAAGGAGCTGCAGCGCGCGCACAACGCGGTCATCAACGCGATCGCGAAGGCGCGGGCCGGGCGGAAGCCGGC
>DASZXE010000584.1:0-9958 GCA_035546475.1 Kofleriaceae bacterium | reverse complement strand
CCGGCCGTCGCCGGCGCGCGCGGCGGCGAGCGCGTACGCGGCGACGACGCAGGCGAGCGGCGCGATCGGCCCGGTGATGCGGTCGAGGAGCGGCTCGCGGCGCGGGGCGGCGACCAGCGCGCGCACCGCCAGCCAGGCGGCGAGCGCGAGCGGCCCGATGACCGACGCGGCGGTCGCCAGCGCGCCGGGCAGCGCGGTGCCGAGGCCGAGCCCGGCGACGTCGTGATCGTGATCGGCCACCAGCGGCAGCGCCACGCCGATCGCGACGCCGAGCGCCTCGAGCGGCCGCATCGACCGCGGCACCTCGCGGTCGTCGGCGTCGTGCAGGAGGATGTGGAACAGGATCCCCGCGACCGCGGCGTTGATCCACGAGCCGCCCGCGCGGGTGAGCAGGCGCTCGTTGCCGGTGAGCGCGATGCCGAGCGAGGTCGCGGCGAACAGGCCGACGACGCGCCAGCCGGCCGCGCGCGCGCCGCCGAGCTCGGCGAACGTCAGCGCGAGGACGGCGACCAGCGGCACGCTGTGAGCGACGACGCCGACGAGGAACGCCCAGTCGACCTGGCCGGCGTGGGTCATCGCGCCGAGCCCGAGGCCGTCGCCGACCTGGTGGAGGACGACGCCCGCGTAGCCGAGCTCGATCGCGAGGCGGCGGTGGCGCGCGCCGGCGGCCGCGGCCCGGACGGCGCGGCCGCGCAGCGGCGGCGCGAGGAAGCCGAGCGCGCAGGCGATGAGCACCGGCCAGCCGGCGGCGGTGATCGTCTCGGGGAGCAAGTGCAGCGCGACCGAGCCGGCGACGGCGACCACGGCGAACGCGCGCACCGGCGCCAGCGCCCACAACCGCTCGTACGCGACCAGAGCGGCGAGCGCCCCGAGGGAGACCGCGACGAACGCGGTGGCGAGCGCCAGCAACATCGGAGCGCGGCACGCTAGCACGCCTCGCGTCGGGACCAACGGCGGGGCAGACGGCCGCGGGGCGGGCTCGCGGCCTGCGAGGGCGACCGGTCGCGGCCGCGGGCGCCGCGGGCTACCAGTGCTCGATCGAGCGCTCGCTGATGACGACGCGGTCCTGGCCGGGGGCGCGCACGCGCAGGCGGCGCGGCCGGCCCTCGCCGCGGCCGACCCCCTGGCTGGCGTCGTCGTCGGCCTCGGGCACCATCCGGCCGTGGACGGCGACGATCTCGCCGATCGCGAGCACGCCCTCGCGGACGATCACGTTCTCGCCGACGACGTCGAGCCGCCGCAGGAGCTCGACCACCGACTGCGGCAGCCGCCCGCGGCCGTCGACGTGCACCTGCCGGTCGTAGTCGACCTCGACGAGCGCCAGGTCCGGATCGACGAGCGCGCGGCCCGACTCGTCCTCGATCACGAACGACTCGCCGCGCGCCTGGTAGGCGATCCGCTCGAGCGGCTCCGGCTGCGGGTGCTGGCGCTCGACGACGAGCTTGTAGTAGGCGCACGGCCGCTGCGACAGCGGCGAGATCAGGTTGGCGTCGCCGGTCAGCCGCCCGCGCACCCAGCCGACCCAGTCGCCGGTCACCTCGCGGATCGGTCGGAAGTCGGGGCCTCGCGGTGTCTCTTGCACGGCGCCGAGCCTAGCAGGTCTGGCCGCCTGCATCGCGTCGCCGCGCCGCCGCCGCGCGCCGCCTCCTCATCCCTGACAGCTCCCCGAGAATAGGCCTCCGTCGATAGCTTGTAAAGGATCGTTTCCCGTCGAGAATGGGCTGCCATGTCGACGACCACCGCGAACGACGGCCTGGCGCTCGGGATCGACTTCGGCACCACCAACAGTGCGATCGCGGTCGCCGAGCGCGGCCGGCCGGCGCGCGTGCTGCCGTTGCCCGCGCCCGGCGGCGGCACCGTCTCCTACTGGCGCACCGTCCTCTGCTTCGAACCGTCCGAGGACCGGACACCGATGCGCAGCTCCGCCGGCGCCGAGGCGATCGCCCGCTACGCGCAGAGCGAGGGCATCGCCCGCCTGCTGCAGTCGATCAAGAGCCACCTGGCGTCGGGCGTGTTCGTCGACACCTCGATCTTCGGCAAGCGGTTCAAGCTCGAGCACCTGATCGGCGTCTACCTGCGCGCGATGCGGGCCGCCGCGCCGGTCGACCTCGGCCGCCGCGCCGTCGTCGGCCGGCCGGTCCGCTACTGGGGCGCCGAGAGCGCTGCCGACGACGAGCGCGCGGTCGGCCGCATGCGCGAGGCGCTCGCGCTGGCCGGCTTCGACGACGTCACGTTCGCCTACGAGCCGGTCGCCGCCGCCCACGCGTACGCCGCGCGCCTCGATCACGACGAGCTGGTCCTGATCGCCGACTTCGGCGGCGGCACCAGCGACTTCTCGGTCGTCGCCGTCGGCCCGCGCGCCGGCGCGAAGGTGTGGGCGACCAGCGGCGTCGCGATCGCCGGCGACGCCTTCGACGCCCGCGTGATCGATCAGGTCGTCGCGCCGCGCCTCGGCAAGGGCAGCCGCTACCGCGTCGAGCTGGGCGGCGAGGCGGGCGTGCCGTCGTGGATCTACAACGCGCTCCGCCGCTGGCACCACCTGTCGACGCTCAAGTCGGCGGAGACCACGCGGCTCCTCGAGCGGATCGCCGCCGGCGCGATCGATCGCGACGCGATCGCGCGGCTCCTCCACGTCGTCGAGGACGACCTCGGCCTGCCGCTCCACGCCTCCGTCGAGGCCGCCAAGGTCGCGCTGTCGCGCGCCGGCGAGGCCGCCTTCGACTTCGCGCGGCCCGGCGTCATCATCCGCGATCGCATCGCCCGCGACGCGTTCGACGCCTGGATCGAGCCCGACCTCGCCGCGATCGACGACGCGGTCACCGCCGCGCTCACCACCGCCGGCGTCGCCGCGGGCGACATCGATCGGGTGTTCGCGACCGGCGGCTCCTCGCTCGTCCCCGCGGTGCGCGGGCGGCTCGCGGCCCGCTTCGGCGCCGACCGGCTCGTCGGCGGCGAGGAGCTGACGTCCGTCGCCGCCGGCCTCGCGTCGATGGCCGCGCTCGGCTGACCGGCGTTCGGGGGCGAGCGAGATCCGCGCCACCTGCGGACCTGTGGGCGGCCGGCGCAGCGCCTGCGAGGCCGCCGCACCCGCGGGCCCGTGATTCCGCCGCCCTGGCGCTGGATCCGCGGATGCAACACGGAGGGGCAGAGGTGAGCCATGCGGACCTGGAGCCTTCTCCGACTGCTGGTCGCGGGAGCGGCGCTCGCGGGGTGCGCGAGTGATGACGACGAGCTGGTGCCGGTGTCGCTACCGGCGGCCGCGGATGATGTCCTCATGGGCAATCCCGAGTGCGCCGAGGCGGGGCGCGCGCTCGGCCTCGACCTCGGCAACTTCGAGCTGCAGGTGAAGCCGGGCAGCCCGGGCGCCTACGCGCTCGACGCGCAGAACACGGTCGCGTTCACCAGCGAGGACCAGGAGTACCTCGACTGGACCGCGTCGGTCGGCATGGACGCGGTGCTGGTCACCGGCGGCGACTCCACCCGCGTCTACACGTACGTGCCCGAGGCGCGCGCCGGCGCCCACCTCGCCGCGCCGATGAACCCGAAGCTGCACGAGCCCTACCTGATCTCGGCGGTGACGTTCTGCTACGACCACGAGCTCGTCGTCGAGCCGTCGACCGAGACCGCGCTGACGCGCACGATCGCGTGGACGGTCGACCTGCGGCCGGCGCGGACGACGCTGTCGATGGGCCGGGGCGAGACCAAGGACCTGACGTTCACCGCGGTCGTCGCGCGCGCCGGCGGCACCGACAGCGACTGGAGCGTGAGCGGCGCCATCCCGATCGAGAACCCGGCGCCGTACACGGCGAGGGTGCTCGCGGTCGAGGACTGGGTCGGCAAGCTGCCGGCGACGGTCGTCTGCCCGCGCGCGGTGCCGTTCGACCTCGAGCCGTTCGGCGAGATCACCTGCTGGTACGACCGCACGCTGACCAGCGGCGCGACGACCACGGACCGCGTGGTCGTGAAGACCGCCGGCTACGAGGTCGAGACCGGCATCGGCTCGGCGACGGTCGACTTCGCCGGCGCCAAGGTGACCGAGCGCGACGGCCGGGTCGACGTGTGGGACTACCGGGCGGGCCGGGTCGGCACCACCGACCGTGACCGCTCGTTCAGCTACCGCCTGACCCTCGGCCCGTACGGCGTCGCCGGCCGCACCGAGAGCTTCTTCGACCTCGTGCAGCTCATCGGTCTCGACTCCGGCCACCAGCTCGCGCAGGACACCGCGACGGTGACCGTGACGGTGACCGGCTGCAACTGAGGGGGCGGCCCGGCGCCCGCGCCCGCCACCGGTCGCGGGGCGCCGGGCGCGCGGGGAGAAGAGTAGGCTGGGGACATGTTGACGGCCCTGGCTGTCCTCGGTGCGGTGGTGGCCTTCTTCGCTGTGTCGACGGTCCGCGTCTACCGCGAGTACCAGCGGGCGGTCGTGTTCCGGCTCGGGCGCGCGCGCCAGAAGGCGCTCGGCCCGGGCCTCGTCGTGCTGCTGCCGCTGATCGATCGCGCGATCGTCGTCGACACCCGCACGAAGGTGATCCAGATCCCGACCCAGGACGTCATCACGCACGACAACATCTCGATCGGCGTCGACGCGGTCGTCTACGCCGAGGTCGCGTCGCCGACCCACGCGGTGCTGCGGGTCGAGAGCTACCTGCCGGCCACGCTCCAGCTCGCGGCGACGACGCTGCGCTCGGTGCTCGGCCGCATGGAGCTCGACGACATCCTCGCCAAGCGGGCCGAGATCAACGACGAGATCCGCCAGATCCTCGACGAGCGGACCGAGCAGTGGGGCGTGGAGATCAGCGCGGTGGAGATCAAGGACATCGCGCTGCCGCAGGAGATGAAGCGGGCGATGGCGCGCCAGGCCGAGGCCGAGCGCGAGCGCCGCGCGAAGATCATCGTGTCGGAGGGCGAGCTGCAGGCGGCGGAGAAGCTGACGCTCGCGGCGGCGATGATCGCCAGCCAGCCGGCGGCGCTGCAGCTCCGCACGCTGCAGACGCTGGTCGAGGTGTCGGCCGAGCGCAACAACACGGTCGTCTTCCCGATCCCGATCGAGCTGTTGCCGCGGGCGGGCGAGGCGCCGACCGGGGCGGCGGCGGTGGTCGCGCCGGCGGCGGCCGCGGCGATCGCGGCGGCGACGCAGCGTCAGGGCCCCGGCGCCGACGCCGACACGTGTGGGCCCGGCCCGTCGCCGCGCGAGCGCGCGCAGGCCCGCCAGGCCGAGCTGCGCCGCGAGGCCGAGCGCGCCCGCCCCGGCGAGCCGGTGGTCTCGCCGGTCTCGCTCGACGACGACCTCGACGACTGACGCGCGGTCGCCCGGGCCGCGAAGCACCGTAGACTGGGCGCATGTCGGCAATCGGGTCGCGGCGCGCCGCGGGTGTCCTCGCGATCGCGGCGGCGGGGCTCGGCGCGTCCGCCGGGGCGGGCTGCGGCGACGACCGCCCGGCGCTGCCGCCGACCTGCCTCCCCGGCTGCCCGGCGACCCGCGACTACGACGCGCAGGCCTATCACCTGCGCGCGCGCTTCGACGCCGGCGCGCAGCTCCTCCATGCCAGCGAGGACGTCACGCTCGCGGCGCTGCCGGGCCCGGTCGTCGAGCTCGACGCCGACGTCGCGGTGGCCGACGTCCACGCCGGCGATCAGCCGCTGCCGTTCGTGCTCGACCGCGCCGCCGGCACGCTGCGCGTCGATCTCGGCGCCGCGCTGCCGGCGACCGGCGCCGCGCTGCCGGCGACCGGCGCCACCGGCGACGACGCCGTCACCTTCACCGTCGACTACGACGCCGGCACCTCCGACGCGCTCCGCGACGGCGGCCCGCGCGACGACGACCCGGTGCCGTCGCGGGTCGTCTACACCGACTCCGAGCCGGATCGCGGCCTGCGCTGGCTGGTCGCCAAGCACGACCCCGCCGACCGCGCGCGCTGGTCCGACGAGATCACCGTGGCCGCCGGCGACGACGTCGTCTCCAACGGCGATCGCGTGCGCGACGACACCGCCGACGGCGAGCGCACCGTCGGCTACGCGCTGCCGCAGCCGATCCCGACCTACCTGATGGCGTTCGCCGCCGGCGCGCTCGAGCACACCGACCGCACCACCGGCCGGGTGCCGCTCGCCGTCTGGTACCGGCGCGGGCTCTTCCTCCAGCCCGACGACACGCTCGACGCGATCGCCGACGCGATGGCGACGTTCGAGTCGCGGCTCGGCCCGTACCCGTTCGCGCGCTACGCGGTCGTGCTCCTGCCGCAGTTCAGCGGCGGCATGGAGAACGCGACGATCACGTTCGACGACGAGCGGTCCGCCGAGGGCGTCGTCGACTTCTCGCTCGTCGCCCACGAGCTCGCGCACCACTGGTTCGGCGACAACGTGACCGTGCGCGCGTGGGACCACCTGTGGACGAAGGAGGGCACCGCGACCTTCCTCGCCACCGAGGCGCAGGCCGCGCGCCGCGACCGCGCCGGCACCGGCCGCATGTTCTCGACCGACTACCTGTTCCTGCCGGCGACGGCGGTGGTCGATCCGTCGCTGGCGCCCGCCGACAAGTACACCGACGGGCCGTACGACCGCGCGGCGTGGGTGATCACGCAGCTCCGCCGCCTGGTCGGCGAGGACGCGTTCTGGGCCGGGCTGCGCGCGATCCAGGCCGACCACGCGCTCGGGACCGTCGACAGCGAGGACTACGTGCGCGCGTTCGCGCCCGCGCTCGACGAGGCGACGATCGAGCGGACGCTGGCGAGCCTGCTCGTCCACGACGGGCCGCACCTGACCGTCACCAGCACGCCGCGGGCCGGCGCGCTCGACGTCACGCTCGCGCTCGACGATCCGGCGGCGACCTTGCTGGCGCCGATCGAGCTGACGGCGATCGACGCCGCGGGGCAGGCGACGCCGTACGCCGTCGACGTCGCGCGGCCGGCCGCCGCGTTCACGGTGCCGCCCGGCGGCTACGCGGCCCTCGACGAGCGCGGCGTCCACCCGGCGTGGCCGCGCGCGTTCGACGCCGGCGGTGCGGGGTACGCGCGGCTGTCGGCCGACAGCGCCCCGCCGAGCGCGGCGCCGAACGCGGCGCTGACGGCGTTCCTCGAGCGCTCGCCGGTGGCGCAGGAGCGCGGCATCGCCGGCGCGCTCGCGGTCCCGCCGGCCGCGGTCTTCCAGGCCGTGTACGACGGGCTCGACTCCGACCTCGCGCAGGAGTCGCTCCTGCAGTGGACGTGCAGCCAGCTCGTCAACCTGGGCGAGCCGGCCGACCTGGTGGCGGCGCTCGAGCCGCTCCTGCGCGCGCCGCGGCTCGCCCGCTACAACAGCGGCTTCATGCGCTGTCCGGTCGACCTCGCCGACCGCGTGCTCGGCGCCGAGGACGCGACGATCGCGGCGGCGCCGACGCCGGCGAACGCGGCGCGCCTCGACTACCTGCTCGGCTTCGACTACGGGACGGCGACCAACTTCGCGCGGCTGTCGCGGCTGGTGACGACCGCGCCGAGCCTCGTGCTGCGCGAGCGCGCGCTGGCCCGCATGGTGGCGGAGACGTCGCTCGGCGCGCCGCACCGCATCCCCGACGCCGACCGGCCGGCGTGGCAGCAGCTCTTCCGCCAGCAGTACGCGGTGGTGACGAGCGAGGGGCGGCTGATGCTCGTCTGGCCGGGGACGGTGAACCTGGTCGACGTCGCGGCGCTGCCGGTGGTCGCGCAGCTCCTGCACCGGCTGCCGGTGACGGAGCTGAGCGCGTTCCAGATCGTGTGCGACGCGAACCGCGTGACGGTGCAGGCGGAGCTGCCGGAGGCGTGGGAGCAGTTCCGGCAGGCGCTCGAGCCGTGGGACGCGCTCGGGCCGTCGGCGGCGGCGGCGCTCGGCGACCCGGCGGCGTGCCAGCGGGCGCGGGCGTCGGTGGGGACGGGGGCGGCGCCGGTGCCGGGGCGGTCGGAGGATGGCGGCGCCGGCGAACGTGCCCGGCTCGGCTCCGGCTAGTATGCTCGCCGGTGCCGTCGGGGAGACGGCTCGGGGACGATCATGGTTCACCTCCGCTCCTTCGTGTTCGCGCTCGTGATGCTCGCCGGGGCCGGGGCCGCCGCCGCGCAGCCGCGGCCCGACCTCGGGTCGCCGGCGCCCGCGGGCCGGACCCCCGTCGGCCCGGCGACGTCGACGGTGTGGCCGAAGCCGTGCGTGACGGACGTGCTGAAGGCGGCGCAGTGGTTCGTGCGCGAGCTCGACGAGGGGAAGATCACCGTCGAGGAGGGGCCGGGCTGGCGCGCGTACCGCGGCACGACGGTCGACAGCGGCGAGACGCTGCCGGTGCTGTGGGTGAAGCTCGAGGCGATCGATCCGTCGTCGAAGTCGGCGGGCGCGGTGTCGGGCTGGATCGAGGTGTCCGGTGCGCCGGACGGCATGGCGCCGGGCGCGATGAGCGACGACCAGGCCGCGGCGATGCCGGACAGCCACTACGAGCGCAGCCTGGGCCGCTGGCGGCTCGTGCGCGCGCTCGTCGACGGCACGCCGAAGGAGGAGGCGCTCGTCGTGAAGGCGCTCGACCAGTGCGCGGTCGCGCTGCAGAAGCCGCCGAAGCCGGTGAAGCGCGCGAGGCCGCGCGCGCGCGGGCACGGGTGAAGCCGGGGCGGCGTGCTGCGCCGGCCGTGGAACGAACGGGCTGTCTTCGTTCGTCCCGAGGCGGGTGCTGCGTGCCGGCGGGGAGGACGTCGGCCGTGCGTGGTGCGCGGTGCGACGGCGGCGGGCTGGCCCACGCCGAGGCCGAGGCCGGTTATGGGGCCGGCGCGGGCGTGGCGGCGGTGTCGCGCCGCCGCAGGTAGTAGTGGACGCCGTGCTCCGGGTGCGCGAGGCGGATGGCGATGACCTGCTTGTCGCCGACCGCGACGTCGGCGTGGAAGCGGCCGCTCGCGTCGCGCTCGGCCGGCGCGCCGTCGACGGCGACGCTCCAGCCCTCGACGGTCACGCCGCGCACCGCGAGCGGCTCCGACCAGGCCGCGCGCGGCGGCGGCGCGGTGATCTGCGCGGTCGGCGCCGCGTTGTCGAACGCGATCGTCAGCGTCGTGCGCGGCGAGGTGCGCGCGCCGGCGGTGATCCACAGCGTGTAGCGGCCGTCGTCGAGCGTCCCCGACGCGAGGTGGTGCGGCCCGGTGCCGTCGAACGTCCGCTCGGCGCCGCCGGCCGCCTGCACGTGCAGGGTCGTCGCGCCCGGCGCCTCGGGCCAGCCGATCTCGAGCTGCGGCAGCCGGTTCTGGTACATGACCGTGTAGCGGCGGCCGTCGGTGTCGATGACGTTGCTCGGCGGCGTGCGCACGACCGGCGCGGCGCCGGTGTCGCCCGCGACCCGCACCGTGCCGCTGGCGCCGAGGTGACCGTCCGGGCACCGGACACGCAGCCGCGTGGTGCCGGCGTGGGCGAAGAAGGCCGCGCCGCCGGCGCCGACGATCCGCCGCGGATCGTCGAACGAGCCGGCGGCGTCGGCGAGCTCGAGCGTCGCGGACGGCGCGCCGGGGCAGGCGTCGCCGAAGCCGACCCGCACGGCGACCTCGCGGCCGGGGTCGTGGATGACGGCGTGCTCGCCGACGTCGACCGTGACGTCGACGGTGGTCGGCACCCGATCGCGGATCGACGCGGCGCCGGCGCGGTCGAGGACGCCGGTCTCGCCGGCGTGCGCGGTGGCGTCGCTGGCGGTGCCGTCGAGGGTGACCTCGCCGCGCTCGACGCGCGCGCGGCTGTCGGCGCGGCCGACGTCGACCTGCGCGTCGCCGTCGGCGCGCGTGATGATGATGCCGCCGGGCACCGCGATCGCGACCTCGCCGGCGCGCGCCTCGACCTGCGCGCGGCCGGAGGCGGCGGTCGCGAGCGGGCCGCCGGCCGGATCGCCGATCGTCACCTCGGCGGGGCCGGCGAGGGCGGCGCGGTCGTCGCCGCGCGCGAGGACGAGGCCGGCGCCCTTCGGCAGGCGGACGACCGTGCCGGGCGCGAGCGCGGC
>DASZXE010000583.1:0-13674 GCA_035546475.1 Kofleriaceae bacterium | reverse complement strand
CGCTGCGCCCGGTCGCCTCCAGCCCCGTCGCCGCCGCGCCGCCCAGCCCGGTCGCCCCGCGCCCCGTCGACGGCCCGGTCGCCCCGCCGCCCGGCCCGACCGCGCGCCGCGCCGTCGTCAGCGGGCTCCGCGTCAGCGCCTCGACGAACGACGCCACGTCCGGCCACCGCTCGTCCGGCTTCTTGGCGAGCGCGCGCGCCACCGCCTGCACCACGTGGTCGGGCGTCCCCGGCGCCACGACGTCGAGCGACGGCGCCGGCTCGTAGACGACCTTGAAGACCACCTCGGGGATCGTCTCGCCGCGGAACGCCGGCGTCCCCGCGATCATCTCGAACACCACCGCGCCGAGCGCGAACACGTCGGTGCGCCCGTCGATCGCGCTGTGCTGGCCGGTCGCCTGCTCGGGCGCCATGTACTGCGGCGTGCCGAGCAGCGACGACTCCTGCGTCTTCACCGTCGTCGAGCCGCGGATCTTCGAGATGCCGAAGTCGAGCACCTTCGCCTTGATGCTCAGGCCGTCGTCGCTGGGCAGGAGGAAGATGTTCTGCGGCTTGAGATCGCGGTGGATGATCTGCTCGCGGTGCGCCGCCGCCAGCGCCGAGCCGACCTGCCGCACGATCACGTTCACGTCCTCGAGCGGCAGCGGCCCCTGCTTCAGCCGGTCCGACAGCGCCTCGCCCTGCAAGAGCTCGAGCACCAGGTACGGCGTGCCGTCCTCGAGCTGGTTCCAGTCGTGGACCTCGACGATGTTCGGGTGGCCGAGCCGCGACGCGATCTCCGCCTCGCGCCGGAAGCGGGCGAGCGCCTCGGCGTCGG
Organism: Kofleriaceae bacterium; assembly: GCA_035546475.1. Taxonomy (GTDB): domain Bacteria; phylum Myxococcota_A; class Polyangia; order Haliangiales; family Haliangiaceae; genus UBA2376. Next base: position 12,858 of record DASZXE010000583.1, on the reverse strand, counting down.
CGATGTCGGGGTGCAGCACCTTGATGGCGACCTTCTTGCCGGGCAGGCGCGCGTGGCTGGCGAGGTAGACCTCGCCCATGCCGCCCTTGCCGATCAGTCCCTCGATCGTGTAGGTGCCCGCGATCACGGAGCCGACGTCGATCGCGCGCGCGGTTGAATAAGCCATCGCGGTTCATCGTAATATGACACGCCCATGCGCGCACCGTCGCTCGTCCGCTCCAGTGTCCTCCTCGGCCTCGGCCTCACCACGCTCGTCGCCGCGCTGTCAGGCCCGGCGACCGCGGCGCCCAAGAAGAAGCCGGTCAAGGACGACGCCGACGACATCACCGCCGTGAAGAAGGATCTCGTCGTCCTCACCGACGACGACGGCAACTACTACGCGATGAGCGGCGTGTGGGGCGACGACAACCGCGTCTACTTCGGCGACGGCAAAACGATGTACGCGCTGCGCGTCTACGGCGGCGGCGCCGACGGCGGCACCGGCCAGATCGACTTCAGCTTCTGGTCGCCGCGCGCGAAGGGCAACGCCAGCGTCAACCGGGACGCCCACGGCGACTACAAGCTGTTCTGCGGCGACGATTCGTACGCGCTCAAGAAGGCGGCCGACCCGGTGGCGAAGAAGCTGCTCGACACCGCCGCCTTCAAGAAGCCGTTCTGGAAGCGGCAGGCGCAGGCGCTCGCCCGCGACGACGCCGGCAACTACTACTACGTCGACCGGCTGCGCGACGAGTACGGCGGCAAGGCCCACCGGATCTTCGCCGGGCCGAAGGGCGGCATGAAGGAGCTGCCGATGACGAACGTCGTCAGCGACTCCGTCGGCGAGATCTACGCCACCAAGAAGGGCGAGCTGCGCTTCGTGACGTCGAACTCGAGCGCCATCTGGATCAAGGGCGCGACCAAGACCGACCTCACGATCATCCCGGTCGAGGACAACATCGGCCTCATCTACGGCGAGCTCGGCGTCTACGAGGGCACGCTCGGCACGCCCTGCGACGACAAGTAGCGCCGCGAAGGTCGAGGACCGGCGGGCGTTCGCTCGTGCGAGCGCTCGCCGGACCCGGACAGAGCTGAAAGACCTAGCGCGTCGTGTAGCCGACCAGGGCGTGGCCGGCGATCGCGTTGACGCTCGCGGGCCCGCCGGTCAGCAGCGCCGGCCGGAGGAAGCTGGCCTGCACCCGGGTCGCGCCCGAGCCGGCGAGGAGCTGGGCGTATGCCGCTCCGACCGTGATGCTGGTGGCGCCGAGCATCGCGCAGCGCACCTCGATCCGGTGGGTGACCGGCGGCGGCATCGCGAACGGCGACAGGCCGGCGACCGGCGCGTCGGTGGTGACGAGGTCGAGCACGGTGCCGCTGGCGGTGCCGCAGCTCGCGGCGTCGCAGCCGATCGTGAAGGCGGCGCCGGTCAGCGGGATCGCGTTCAGCTTCGCCGCCTCGGCGGCGGCGATCGTGAAGTCGTCGCCGACGGTGCCGGGCGCGGTCGTGGCGGTGAACGCCGGCAGATGGCCGTCGCCGCCGGCGGCGAGCGCGAAGGTGACCGCGACGTCGTCGGCGAGGAAGCCGGGATCGGCGACGCCGGGGATCGGGCCGGCGGCGGCGAGGTCCTGGTGGCTGGCGGTCGCCGGCAGCGTCTCGGCGACCGCGGCCGGGTTCGCGTAGACGATGACGCTCGCGCCCGGGTGGCCGACGATCGGGAAGGTGCCGTCGTTGGCGGCGTGGGCGGCGCCGCGGATCGTCACGTAGGCGTCGGTCGCGCTGGCGTCGGTGTACGTGACGTCGAAGTCGGTGAGCGACGCGGTCTGGCCGGCGGCGACGATGGCGATGGTGCCGCCGCCGCTCGTCGACGAGGCGTGCGGGCAGACGTAGCCGGCGTCGGCGACGTGCACGCAGGTCGGCAGCGTCGGCCGGTTGGTGCCGGCGGTGGCGGTGATCGTCACCGGCCCCTCGTCGAGGCCGATCGCGACCGCGGCCGCCTGCGCGGGCGCGTACTGCCACGCCTTGCAGCCGAGCGGCGAGCCGGCCTGCTCCTCCATCAGCGGCCGCGGCGCCAGCTCGCTCGACGTGAAGTCGATGCCGACCTGCAGCCCCTCGCCGTAGAGGGTGCCGGCGGCGCCGGGGGCGAGGAGCTGCGTCTCGAGGAGCGAGATGGTGCCGCCGTAGGTCACCGGGGGCGGGCCGTCGGTGGGCGCGTCGACCGGGGTGACGAACGGCGCGTCGATCGCGGCGTCGGACGGGCCGCCGCCGTCGTCGCCGCAGGCGGCGAGCAGGGACGGCCAGGCCGCGAGGGCGAGCGTGAGGGCGGCGGCGCGCATGGGACCTCCGGCGCGATCGTCGTCCGGCCGGCGGACGGGCGCAAGCCGCCCGGCGCGCGCGTTCACAGGGCTGGCCGGAATGCCAACCCTCTCGCCGATCGATCGGCCTCGGTCACCACACAGGACAACCCCGGCCCGAGCTGCGCGCGGGGCCTTCAGCCGCCGCGCTCGAGCTCGGCGATCCGGCGGCGGGCCGCGGCCAGCTCGTCGAGCAGCCGCAGGATCACCTCGACGCCGGCCCAGTCGACGTCGAGCTCGCGGACCAGCGTGCGGGCGACCAGCACGCGATCGACGTCGACGACCGCGACGTCGCCGCGCTGCTCGATCTCGCCCTCCTCGACCAGGCGCGCGATCAGCTCCTGATCGCCGCCGACCAGCTCGATCAGGTGCTGGTAGCTGAAGCGGGTGGTGGTCATAGCCGCAGCTCCGCGCGCACGGGCACGCCGTAGGCACCGGCGCTCGCCTTCAGCGCCTCGGCGAGCGCGTCGTCGGGTTTGTCCGGCATCCGGACAGCCAGCTCGACGTAGAGGTCGCCGCGGACGTCCTTGCGCTTGATGCCCTTGCCGCGCAGGCGCAGGCGGGCGCCGTTCTGCGAGCGCGGCGGCACCTTGAGGTTCACCGGCCCGTCGAAGGTCGGCACCTCGATCGAGCCGCCGTTGTAGGCCTCGTCGAGCGTGACCGGCACCGTCATCGTCAGGTCGAGCCCCTCGCGGCGGAGGATCGGGTGCGGCACGACCTCCATCTCGATGACGAGGTCGCCCGCCGGTCCGCCGCGCTGGCCGGGCGCGCCCTTGCCCGCGAGGCGGATGATCGAGCCGGTGTCGGCGCCGGGCGGGATGCGGACGCGCACGGTGCCGTGGCCGGGGACGTCGAGCGCGACCTCGGCTCCCTCGACCGCCTGGCGCAGCTCCATCTGCACGGTCGCGTGGAGGTCGGAGCCGGGGCGCGGCCCGCTGCGCGCGCGGCCGAACAGGTCGCCGAGGTTGCCGAGGTCGCCCAGGTCGAACTCGACCGGCCCCTGATCGTAGGCGGCGCGCCGCTGGCGGGTGTCCTGCCACTGCTGGTAGGCGCGCGCCTTGTCGGGATCGAAGCCGCTCGCGAGCGCGGCGTCGCCGAACTCGTCGTAGGCGGCGCGCTTCTTCTCGTCGGACAGCACCTCGTAGGCGGCCGACACCTTCTTGAACGCCTCCTCGGCCTTCTTGTCGCCGGGGTTGACGTCGGGGTGGTGCTTGCGCGCCAGCTTCCGGTACGCCTTGCGGATCGCGTCCGCGTCGGCCGTCTTCGGCACGCCGAGCGCGTCGTAGAGGGAGTCGGCCATCGGCTACAAGATAGCGCGCCTCGCCCGCGTGTCCGCGGTGCGCGCGGCGCGATCGTGCGGCACGATCGCGGCATGGACGTCACCGTCGTCGGCGCCGGGGTCATCGGCCTCGTCACCGCCCTCGAGCTCGAGCGGGCCGGCCACCGGGTGCAGGTCGTGGCCGCCGCGACCGGCGACGCGACGACCTCGTCGGTGGCGGGGGCGATCTGGCTGCCGTACCGGTGCGGTCCGGCCGATCGGGTCGGCGCGTGGGCGGCGGCGACCCGGGCCCGGCTGGTCGCAATCGCCGCCGAGCGGCCCGAGGCCGGCGTCGACGTCCTGACCGGATACGAGCTGGTCGCCGGCGACGAGCGGCCGTGGTGGGCCGACGCCGCCGCGCCGGTCGAGCGGGTGCCGGCGCCGCTGCCGGGCGACCCGGGTGCGCTCGCCTGGCGCTTCGCGGCGCCGCGCGTCGATCCGCCGCGCTTCCTCGCCTGGCTGGCCGCGCAGCTCGCCCGCCCCGTCGAGCAACGGGTGCTCACCGGCGCCGCGGAGCTCGCGGCCTTGCCTGGCGACGCGGTCGTCAACTGCACCGGCCTCGGCGCCGCGCCGCTGTGCGCCGACGGCGCGCTGGTGCCGCTGCTCGGCCAGGTCGTGGTCGCCGAGCTGGGCGCCCTCGATCCGACCAGCTCGATCGGCGACTCCCGCGAGCCCGACCTCTTCTACGCGATCCCGCGGCGCGACACCGTCATCCTCGGCGGCTGCGCGGTCGAGGCGCCGCTGCCGTCCTCGCCGCTGTCGCCGCCCCCGCCGGCCGATCCCGCGATCACGGCCCGCATCCTCGCGCACGCGGCGCGCCTCGGCCTGCGCCCCGGGCCGGTCCTCGCCGTCCGCGTCGGCCTCCGCCCCTTCCGCCCGTCCGTCCGCCTCGAGCGCGACCCCGCCGACCCGCGCCTCTTCCACCACTACGGCCACGGCGGCGCCGGCTTCACCCTCTCCTTCGGCTGCGCCGCCGACCTCGTCGCCCTCCTCGCCGCACCGCCGTCCGCCGGCTAAGAGGCGGGCTGGCGCCCGCGGTGCGGCGGCGGTCAGGGCCGCTGGGCGTGGGCGGCGATGACGTCGGCGACGCAGAGGGTGAGCTTGCGCGCGGTCGGCAGGTCGAGGAACTCGTTCGGGCCGTGGGCGTTCGAGCCGGGGCCGAGGACGCCGGTGATGAAGAACTGCGCCTCCGGGTAGCGCGCGCCCAGCATCGCCATGAACGGGATCGAGCCGCCCTCGCCCATGAAGACCGGCGGCTTGCCGAAGTGCTCGAGCGACACCGCCTCGAGCGCCTCCGACAGCCACGGCGCCAGCTCCGGCGCGTCCCAGCCGATGTTGGCGCCGCCCGGCTTGAACGTCACCTTCGCCCCGTACGGCGGGTCCTTCTCGAGGAGCGCCTTCACCCGCTCGAGCGCGGCGTCGGCGTCGAGCGTCGGCGGCACGCGCAAGGACAGCTTGAAGGCCGTGCGTGGCCGCAGCACGTTGCCGGCGTCGGCGAGCGCGGGCAGGCCCTCGGCGCCGGTCACCGCCAGCGCCGGCCGCCACGTGCGGTTGAGGATCAGCTCGGCCGGATCGTCGAGCACCGGCCGCACGCCCTCCTGCACCGGGAACTTGTCCCAGACCTCGTCGCCCAGCACCTCGGCGCCGCGCGCCGCCTGCATCACCCGCTCGCGCGGGATCTGCACGTAGAGCTCGGTCGGCCGCAGGTCGCCGGTCGCGGCGTCCTCGAGGCGATCGAGGAGTGCCCGCGCGACCCGGAAGCTCGACGCGACGATGCCCGAGCCGTCGCCGGAGTGGATGCCCTCGCGCAGCAGGCTGACCTCGAGCGTGCCGAGGACGAGCCCGCGGAGCGACGTGGTGCACCAGAGCTGGTCGTAGTTGCCGCAGCCCGAGTCGAGGCAGACGACGAGGCTCGGCGTGCCGATCCGGCCGGCGAGGTGCTCGATGTAGTCGGGCAGGTCGGAGCTGCCCGACTCCTCGCACGCCTCGATCAGGATCGCGCAGCGCGCGTGCGGCAGCCCCTGCGCCTCGAGGACGTTGACCGCCAGCACGCTGGCGAAGATCGAGTAGCCGTCGTCGGCGCCGCCGCGCCCGTACAGCCGCTCGCCGCGCATGACCGGCTCCCACGGGCCGAGGCCGTCCTCCCAGCCGGTCATCTCCGGCTGCTTGTCGAGGTGGCCGTAGAGCAGGACGGTGTCGCCGTCGCGGGCGGTGCCCGGCACGTCGATGAAGATGACCGGCGTCTTGCCTTCGAGCCGGAGCACCTCGAGCGTGGCGCCGGCGGAGAGCTGGCCGCGCGCCCACCCGGCCAAGAGCTCGACGGCGCGGTCCATGTGGCCGTTCGCCTGCCAGGCCGGATCGAACATCGGCGACTTGTTCGGGATGCGGATGTAGTCGACGAGGGTCGGCACGATCGAGGTCTCGAAGGCCTCCTCGACCTGCGCCCGCGCAGCGGCGGCGTCCTTGCTCATGGCCGCGGGTGTACCGCACGCCCGGCCCCCGCGGGGCCTGTCACACGTGAACCTCGACGTGGACCTCGACGTGGACCTCGACTGGACCTGGCGTGCGGCCGGCGGCCTGCCCGAACGAGCGGGTGGCGCGGCGCGGCGAGTTGCCCCAGGGTTCCCGCCGCGGGGTCTCGGTCGGGGTTCGGCTCTGCCTTTTCGGGGGCTGCCCGAACTGCCGGGTGGCGCGGCGCGGCGAGTTGCCCCACGGTTCCGCAGGTATAGTTCCAACATGGACGTGTGGATGTCAGACGACAAGAAGTCCGATCCGCCGGTCCCCCGCGGCGAGACGGGGCTCGTGCTCGAGGAGCGCACGCGGACCCGCAAGCCGCCCATGTACAAGGTGCTCCTCCACAACGACGACTACACGACCAAGGAGTTCGTCGTCTTCGTCCTGCAGAGCATCTTCCAGCGCAGCGAGGCCGACGCGATCGCGATCATGAACCACGTGCACTCCAACGGCGTCGGCATCGCCGGCATCTACACCTTCGAGATCGCCGAGACCAAGGTGACCAAGACCGTGCAGCTCGCCCGCTCGCACGAGTACCCGCTGCAGCTTTCCATCGAGCCCACCGAGTAACCGAGGTAGGTACCGTGCTGTCACCCGACCTGTCCGCCACCCTCCAGCGCGCCGTCGCCGACACCCGTCGGCGCCGGCACGAGTACCTCACGCTCGAGCACCTCCTGCTGGCGATGCTCGACGATCCGCTCGGGATCGACATCATCAAGAAGTGCGGCGCCGAGCCGGCCGCGCTGCGCACCGAGCTCGAGACGTTCCTCGACGAGAGCGTCGAGCCCTTGCCCGAGGGGGAGGAGTCCGGCCCCGACCAGACGCTCGCCTTCCAGCGGGTCTTCCAGCGGGCCGCGATGCACGTGCAGGGCGCCGGCCGCTCGCAGATGACGACCGGCAACCTGCTGGTCGCCATGTACCGCGAGCGCGACAGCTTCGCGGTCTACCTGCTCGAGAAGCAGGGCGTGTCGCGCTTCGACGTCGTCAACTACATCAGCCACGGCGTCAGCAAGGTCGACCCGGGCGCCGGCGTGGTGCCGCGGGCGCGCGGCGCCGAGGCCGACGGGGAGGGCGGCGACGAGCAGAAGCTGAAGAACCCGCTCGAGTCGTTCTGCGAGGACCTGAGCGCGCGGGCCGCCGCCGGCAAGATCGATCCGCTGATCGGCCGCGAGCAGGAGCTGGAGCGGATGATCCAGGTGCTCTGCCGCCGGCGGAAGAACAACCCGCTGCTGATCGGCGAGCCGGGCGTCGGCAAGACGGCGCTCGCCGAGGGGCTCGCCCTGCGCATCCACGAGCAGAAGGTCCCCAAGGCGCTCGCCGACAACAAGGTGTACGCGCTCGACATGACCGCGGTGCTCGCCGGCACCCGGTTCCGCGGCGACTTCGAGGAGCGCCTGAAGGCGGTCATCGGCGTCCTCACCAAGGACCCGAAGGCGATCCTGTTCATCGACGAGATCCACACGATCGTCGGCGCCGGCGCGACGTCGGGCGGCACCATGGACGCCGCCAACATGCTCAAGCCGGCCCTGTCGAACGGCGAGCTGCGCTGCATCGGCTCGACGACGTTCAAGGACTACCGGCAGTCGTTCGAGCGCGACCGCGCGCTCAGCCGGCGCTTCCAGCGGATCGACATCGGCGAGCCGAGCGTGGCCGAGGCGATCGAGATCCTGAAGGGCCTGCGCCCGCGCTACGAGGAGCACCACAACGTCAAGTACACCGACGCCGCCGTCACCGCGGCGGCCGAGCTGGCGGCGCGCCACATCACCAACTCGCACCTGCCCGACAAGGCGATCGACGTCATGGACGAGGCGGGCGCGCGGGCGCGGCTGATGCCCGACGAGCTGCGGCCCGATCAGATCCGGCCGCCGCTGATCGAGGAGGTCGTCGCCAAGATGGCGCGCATCCCGGCGCGCAGCGTGTCGACGTCCGACCGCGACAAGCTGTCGGCGCTCGAGACCGATCTCAAGCGGACGATCTTCGGCCAGGACAAGGCGATCGAGCAGATCGTCACCGCGATCAAGCTGTCGCGCGCCGGCCTCGGCAACCCCGAGAAGCCGACCGGCTGCTTCCTGTTCGCGGGCCCGACCGGCGTCGGCAAGACCGAGCTGGCCAAGCAGCTCGCCAAGACGATGGGCGTCGAGTTCCTCCGCTTCGACATGTCGGAGTACATGGAGAAGCACACGGTGTCGCGGCTCATCGGCGCGCCGCCCGGCTACGTCGGCTTCGATCAGGGCGGGCAGCTCACCGACGCCATCAACAAGAACCCGTACTGCGTGCTCTTGCTCGACGAGATCGAGAAGGCGCACCCCGACCTGTTCAACATCCTGCTGCAGGTGATGGACCACGCGACCCTGACCGACAACAACGGGCGCAAGGCCGACTTCCGCAACGTGGTGCTGATCATGACGACCAACGCCGGCAGCCGCGAGATGTCGATGGCGAAGATCGGCTTCGGCGGCGAGCAGGGCACCGACCTCGGCGCGGCGAAGAAGGCGCTCGAGCGGCTGTTCACGCCCGAGTTCCGCAACCGGCTCGACGCGACGGTGACGTTCGGCGGCCTGCCGATGGACGTCATCAAGCGGGTCGCCCAGAAGTTCATCGACGAGCTCGACGGCCAGCTCGCCGAGAAGAAGGTGCAGCTCGAGGTGTCGCCGGCGGCGCTGACCTGGTTCGCCGAGAAGGGCTACGACAAGGCGATGGGCGCGCGGCCGATGGGCCGCGTGGTGGCCGACGCCCTGAAGAAGCCGCTCGCGAACGAGATCCTGTTCGGCCGGCTGACCGGCGGCGGCGTCGCGAAGGTCGACGTCAAGGACGGCGAGATCGTCCTCGACTGCGAGCCGGCGCCGCCGCGCGACGGCGACGACGACGGGGGCAACTGACGGACGTGGCCGGGCCCGGTGTGATACGAAGGGGAGAGGAGGTCCGAGATGGTCAGTCCACCGCCCAGGAAGCTGCGTTGGGGCCGCGTGCTCGCCACGCTCATCGTCCTCGGGGGCGCGGCGTTCGCCGGCTACTGGTTCGGCTTCCGGTAGCTCCGTCCGTCGACGACGGGCTCGCTGCGCTCGCCCTGCGCCCAGGATGAACGGTCGGTGACGATGCGGCGCCCGACGCATCCGGGCGGGGAGCGCGGGTACCTGTACGTGCCCCGCTACGTCGACGACGCGCGGCGGCAGGCGATCCTGGCCTGGCTGGCGACGTTGCACCCGCTGTGGGAGCGGCGCTACTCGACGGTGCGGCCGCTGCCGCCCGGACGGCAGCAGAAGCAGCTCCTGCGGCCGGTCTACTGGCTCGGGAACTGGCAGTTCGCGTGCCTCGGCTACTACGAGCCGCCGCGCGGCGTACGCGATCGGTGCGTGGCGGCCGAGCCGCTGCCGCCACCGCTGGCGGCGATCGCGGCAGACGTCGAGCAGCGCGTGCGGCGGACGTTCGCGCCGGTCGACGTGCCGGCCGGCTGGTGCCTGAACACCTGCCTGGTGAACTTCTACGGCTCGCGGCGCGAGGGCGATCGGTGGGAGGACGTCGCGCGCGTGGGCGAGCACCGCGATCACGAGCCGGGGCCGGTGGCGTCGGTGTCGCTCGGCGAGCGGGCGCTCTTCCAGTTCGTGCGGCGGGGTGGGCCGGGCGCGACGAGCGGGGCGGCGAGCGCGCGAGGAGGCGCACCCGAACGACGATGGCCGGGCGCGAGCGCGCCGGTGCGGACGCAGTGGCTCGACGATGGCTCGCTACAGGTGTTCGGCGGGCCGCTGTGGAAGGACGACCTGCTCCACCGGGTGCAGCGGGTCGAGCGCAAGCTGGAGCTCGACCTGCCGCCGGCGATCGACGGGTTCCGCACGCGGCGGATCAACTTCACGTTTCGCTTCGTGCCGCCGGCGCACGTGGTGCCGTTCGCGCGGCTGGGGGGGCAGGCGCAGGCCGATGTGCGCGGCTACGTCGAGGAGCTGGCGGCGCACAGCGCGCACTTCCGCGCGGCGCTCGCGGGGCTCGCGGCGCGCTGATCCTGCGCGTGCGGCGCGTGACCTGACGGGAGGCGTCAGCGCCGCCTGACGGAGATTCCCCAGCCTGTCGAGGGCTGCCCGGCGCGCGCGGCGCGGCCGTTCACGCGCGCGCTGACATCTCCTTCGCTTGCGCGCGCGTGGCTGATGGTCCGGCCCTTGCTTTGGCGCCACGGCGACCACGGGAGGAGCCGCTTGCGCCTGATCGCAGCAGCCATCGCCATCAGCCTCGTGTCGGGATGCTCGTACCTCTCGGTGCGCGGACCGACGAGCGGACGCCGGCGCGGAGAGTCGCCGGCGTGCACCGTCAACCACGGCGTCGTCGTGCTCGACGCGGTGATGGCGCTGGCGGGCGTGATGTTGATGCCCGGCGGCACCGGCGCGCGCGTCACCGGCGGCGTGATGCTGGGCGGGTTCGGCAGCTCGGCCCTGTACGGCTGGCAGCGTAACGGTCGCTGCTCGCGCGAGCAGTTGCTGTACGACGAGGAGCTGGCGGAGCCGGAGCGGCGCGAGGACGCGGTGGCGGACGGCGAGCCGGCGGCGCAGGAGGACGAGCCCGGGGCGAGCCCGGTGTCGGACGCGGATGTCGTGGATCCGGGGGAGGCGGGGAAGCTCGGCCCGCGGCCGGAGGAGGCACGGACCGCGGCGCCGGCCACGATGCCGCCGGCCGCGATGCCGCCGGCCTTCCCGGTGGCCGCGATCTCGACCCGCGAGGCAGCCGCTGACGGCGCCGACGACGACGTCGACGCCGACGACACGGACGACGACACGGACGACACCGACACCGACGACGCCGACGACGCCGACACCGACGCCAGGCCCGTGACCGCGCCGCCGCGCGACCCGCTCGCCTCGCCGACCGTCCCGTCCCTCGAGCAACGCTGGCGCGACTTCTGGAGGAGGCTGCCATGACGGCGCGCACCCATCGCCCGCACCGCCTGCGCCCCGCGCAGGGCGCTCGTCGATCGCTGCACGCCGCCCTCGGTGGCGCCGCGCTCGCCCTCGCGCTCGCGGCCACCCGCGTCGGCGCGGCCCGCGCCGACGAGATCGTCGCCGGCGTCGTCGTGAAGACCGAGGCCCGCGAGATCTTCGTCAACCTCGGCGCCGGCCGCGGCGTCGTCGACGGCGCCCAGCTCCGCATCAAGCGGCCGATCACCCTGCGCCACCCGGTCACGCGCGCGCCGGTCGCCGACTGGCTGCCGATCGGCTCCGCGACCGTCACCCACGCCGGCGCGACGATGGCGATGGCCGTCCTCGAGCCCGACCTGCGCGCGGAGGTCGCGATCGGCGACGTCGTCGAGATCTACGTCGAGCGCGACGACCACGCGGCCGCGCCGCCGCCGCCGGCCGCGCCGGCCGACGACCGGCCGCTGCCGACCGTCGACCCCGACACCACCGAGCTCCTCCGCCTGTGGCGCAGCCTGACCGGCGCCACGCTCGATCGCCGCATCACCGCGTGGGAGGGCTGGCTCGCGAGCCACCCGGCGTCGCCGCACGCCGGCGACGTCGCCGCCGACCTCGAGACCCTGCGCGCCGAGCGCGACGCGCAGAGCCCGCGCTCGCCGACCGGCCTCTCCGCGATCGCGCTCCGCCACGACGCGCCCGCGCGCGCGCCCGCCGGCGTCGACCTGCCGCTCACCTTCGTCGTCGACGATCCGGCGGCGCTCACCAGCGCGTCGCTGCACTACCGCGTGCGCGGCAGCACGACCTACCAGCGCACGCTGCTCACCCGCGAGCACGAGCTCTACCTGCGCGGCGCGATCCCCGCCGCCGCGATGGTCTCGCCGGGCGTCGAGTACTTCGTCGAGACCGCGGGCGCCGGCGGCGACTCGGGCGCCGCCTACGCCACCCCGGGCGCGCCGCACGAGGTCGACGTCGATCCGCCGCCGCTGGTCACCGTCTTCGATCCGGCGCCCGGCCGCATCCGCCTGTCGATGCAGAGCACGTACCTCGACTTCGCCACGTTCGATCACCGCGAGGTCGACGGCCGCGAGGTCGATCGCCGCGACCGCTTCGCCTTCGCGGAGCTCGATGTCCTCTACCGGCTGCACGCGCCGCTGTGGGGCATCCGCGCCGGCTTCGGCTCGTACCGCGGCGTCGGCGGCCAGGCCGACGGCGTGTGGACCGACAGCCACCCGCTGCCGTCGGTCGGCTACCAGTACGGCTACCTCGAGGCGGAGCTGCGCACCGTGCGCGCGCCGGTGCCGCTCGGCGTCGCGCTGCGGCTCATCGCCGGCGTCGGCAACGACGGCTTCGCGCCGGGCGCGGCCATGAAGGTGCGCATCGGCGACGCCGATCGCACGAACCTGTCGGCGACCGGGACCGAGATCGTCGACGTCGGCTTCCTGACCGAGCTGAAGCTCGAGACCTGGCCGAGCCAGCTCGTGCCGGTCGGCATCTCCGTCGGCGTCACCGACCAGCCCGGCGACGGCGACCTCGGCGTGCGGCTGGCCACCGATCTCGGCTGGCAGGCGCGCCCGTGGGTGCGGCCGACGGTGCGGCTGTCCTGGGAGGGCCGCACCGCGGCGCACGCCGGTGTCGGCGGCGGCCTCGGCGTGGTCTTCGACTGGTGAGGAGCGCCATGAGCCATCGACGAACCCTCGCATCCCTCGCGGCCGCCGCGCTGACCGGCGGCGCGTTCGCGGCCGCGGTCGCGGCGTCGCCGGGCGCGGCCTGCGCCGACGGCGTCCGCCACCTGCCGCCCGCC
>DASZXE010000582.1:0-1814 GCA_035546475.1 Kofleriaceae bacterium | reverse complement strand
GCCAGCCCCGGCACGCGTGTGCGCACCCGCTGGGCCTGCCGCCAGGTCCCGTCGGGGACCAGCAGCGTCACCGGCCCGGCGAGGCTCGCTGCGAGCCGCTCGAGCGGCACCGCGTCCGCGTCGGGGAACAGGAGCACCGGCTGGCCGACGACGAGCGGCGCCGGATCGACCTCGACGCCGCGCCCGCGGACGAGCGTCGCGCGGTCGGCCAGGCACTCGAGCGCGAGCCGCCCGCTGTTGGTCGGCTTGCGCTCCTCGTCGCGGTGGAGGACGAGCACGACGCGTGTTCGCGTGACCAGCGGCGGCGCCGGCATCAGCGCGCAGACGCACAGGCCGCCGAGCATGCGGCAGCGCTGGCAGCGAAGGTGGGCGTTGGCGCGGCGGCTCACGATCGATCTTCCTCGGCTCGCTCCTCGGTGCGGCGGCCTGTCACGCGCCCGCCGGCGGCGGAGCGCGCCGCGGATGATATACAGCGTCGGTCGATGCGCCGGTCGCCGCTGTTGCCCATCTTCCTGATCGTCCTGGTCGACGTGATGGGCCTGACGATCGTGCTGCCGCTGCTGGCGATCTACTCGGAGAGCTTCGGCGCGTCGGCGCAGGTGGCGAGCCTGCTGATGCCGACCTACGCGGTCTGCCAGCTCGTCGCCGGGCCGATCCTCGGGCGGCTGAGCGATCGCTACGGCCGCCGCCGCATCCTGCTCGTCAGCCAGCTCGGCACGCTCGCCGGCTTCATCCTGCTGGCGAAGGCGAAGGTGCTGTGGATGGTCTTCGCCGGCCGCGTCATCGACGGGCTGACCGCCGGCAACCTGACCGTCGCGCAGGCGTACATCGCCGATCACACGCCGCCGGAGCGGCGCGCGCGCTCGTTCGCGCTCATCGGCATCGCGTTCGGCATCGGCTTCCTGTTCGGACCGTTCCTCAGCGCGACGCTCAGCCACAGCCACGGCTACGCGGCGCCGTTCTGGGCGGCGGCCGGCATGTCGCTGACGTCGATCCTCGGCACGATCTTCCTCTTGCCCGCCGATCACGGCACCGCCGGCGCCGGCGCGGCAGGCAAGCCGGGCGGCGATGCCGGGCCCGCCGGCCGCCGGGTCAGCATCTTCGACTGGCGCGTCTACACGGCCTACTTCCAGCGGCCCGCGCTCGGCGTGCTGCTCGTCCTCTTCTTCGTCTACATGTTCTCCTTCTCGCTGTTCACCGGCGGGTTCGCGCTGTTCGCCGAGCGCTACCTGACGTGGAAGGGCGCGCCGTTCACGCCGCGCGAGATCGGCTTCACGCTCGCGTACGTCGGCCTGATCGGCGCGGTGATCCAGGGCGGCCTCATCGGCCGGCTGGTCGCGCGCCACGGCGAGCGGCGGCTGGTGGTCGCCGGCTTCGCGTCGCTCGGCGCCGGCTACACGGTCCTCGCCTTCGTCGGCGGCATCCCGGTGCTGGTGGCGGCGGCGACGCTGTCGGCGATCGGCACCGCGGTGCTGCGGCCGTCGATCACGGCGCTCGTCACCCACCAGGCCGGCAAGCACGAGCAGGGCGCGGTGCTCGGCGTGACGCAGTCGCTGTCGTCGGTGGCGGCGATCGTGGCGCCGCCGCTGGCGGGCCTGCTGATCGGCCACCACCTCGGCCGCGCGTGGGCGGGGGTGGCGGCGGCCGCCGCCTTCCTCGGCTGCGTGCTCGCCGCGCGCGCCCGTGGGGCCCACCCCGCGGCCGGCGATCCGCCGACGACGCCGACGCCGTCAACGCCGCCGGCGGGCGGCGCTGGCGGGGGCTGACGGCGCTGACCCGGCTACGGCGCGAGCGCGTCGACGAGCGCGGCGAAC
>DASZXE010000581.1:0-18919 GCA_035546475.1 Kofleriaceae bacterium | reverse complement strand
GCCGGGTCCGCCGGCGGTGCCCGCGGCGCCGACCGGTCCGGGAACCGGACACGTCACCGGTCCGGGCGGCGGACACGTCACCGGCCCGGGCGCGAGCGCGCTCGCCGACTCGCTGCGCGGCCGCACGCCGACGACGCTCGGCTCGGCGAGCGCGGAGACGATCACGTCGAGCACGGCCGCGCCGCCGCCCGCGAGGGGCTCGTCGCTCGCGCTCAAGCTCGGTGCGGCGGTGGCGGTGCTCGGCCTCGGGATCGGCGGCGTGTGGGCCTTCGGGATGCGATCGGGGCGTGGGAGCGCGGGCGAGACGACGACGGCCACGGCGCCGTCGGTCGGCTCGGTGGGCGGACCTGCGGCCGCGGGATCGGCGGGTGGCGCGGAGGGCGGCGGGACGGGCGGAGGGGTCGGGGCTGATCCCGCGGTCGCAGGAGGAGGGGGCGCGACGCCCGCGCTCGTCGACGCCGGCGTCGCTGCCGGCGCCGCTGCCGTCGATGCCGCGGCGAAGGTCGCGACCCCGGCGACCTCGCCTGCGAGCGCGGCGGATGCAGGCCCGACCTTGCCGCCCGTTACCGCGCCGATCGCTGTCGCCCCCACCGGCCCCGCGTCGCCTCCGCAGCGACACGATCGGCACCCGCGCCGTCCCCCCGATGCCGGTACCCCCGCCCAGCCCTCGACCGTCCCCGTCGCGCCGCCGCCCCCGCCTCCGCCGGGGTGCAAGCTCGACGCGAACGGCGTCCCCCTCGAGCGCTGCTGACGGGCCGCCGGCCCGATCGACGTCCGTCGCGCCGGACCGCGCGCGGCCGATCGCCCGCCTCCGCCTCGCGCGGCGGCCGGCGACCGCGCCGCGCGCGTCCAGGCCCGAGCGCCCCCCGAGCTAGAGGAGAGAGAGATCGATGCGAACGACGACGACGATCCTGACCGGGATCGCGGCGGCGCTCGCGCTCGCCGTCACCACGACGGCGGCGCGCGCGAACGACCCCGCGCAGGCCGAGAAGCTGTTCACCGAGGGCAAGGCGCTGCTCGCCGCCGGCAAGCTCGCCGAGGCGTGCGACCGGTTCGACGCCAGCCAGAAGATGGACCCGTCGCCGTCGACGCTGATGAACCTCGGCGACTGCCGCGAGAAGAACCAGCAGCTCGCGTCGGCCTGGATCGCCTACGTCACCGTCGAGCGCCAGGTGCGCGGCGACGGCCGCTACGGCGCGATGGCCGACATCGCCGGCGCGCGCGCCGCCGCGATCCTGCCGCGACTCTCGTACCTGACGATCAACGTGCCGGACGGCGTGCGCGTCGACGGCCTGGTCGTCACCCGCGACGACGTCGAGGTCGAGTCGGGCGCCTGGAACCAGGCGTTGCCGATCGACGGCGGCAAGCACGTCATCGCCGGCCGCGCCCCCGGCCACGAGACCTGGTCGACGACCGTCGTCGCCAGGCCGGAGAACGACAAGGTCGCCGTCGAGGTGCCTCGCTTCAAGGCGCTGCGCGATCCGGTCGGCAAGGGCAAGACGATCATCATCGATCGCTCGCGGCCGTCGGCGTTCACCGGCCGCCGCAAGCTCGCGCTCGGCGTGGCCGGCGCCGGCGTCGCCGGCCTGGTCGCCGGCGGCGTGATGGGCCTGCGCGCCCAGAGCCTCGACGACGACGCGACCCAGACCTGCCCGACCGACCTCGGCAGCGACTGCACCGTCGCCGAGGCCGCGCGCGCCAACGGGCTGCGCGGCGACGCCCGCCACATGGCGCTCGGCGCCAACCTCGCGCTCGGCCTCGGCGCGGCGGCGGTGGTCACCGGCGCCGTCCTCTGGTTCACCGGCGGGCCGCACGCGACGAAGGAGCAGCCGCACGCGCTCGCGCTGACGCCGTCGGTCGGCGGCGGCTTCGTCGGCATGTCCGCGGCGGGGAGGTTCTGATCATGCGTCGCCTCGCGCTCACCTTCGTCGTCGTCGCCGGCGCCGCGCTCGCGGCCGCCTGCAGCGTCCCCGACGCGTCGTTCGTCCCCTCGGTCGACAGCGGCATCGACGCGCCGTCCGATCACCACCTCGAGCTCGACCCCGCCGACCTGTCGATGGGCGAGGGCGAGACCAGGACCGTCACCATCCGCGCGGTCCCGCCGCCCGAGCAGGCGGTCGAGGTCGCGCTCACCGCCGGCGACGGCCTCGCCTTCCCGGGGCCGTCGACGGTCGCGTTCACCGCCGGCCAGGAGACCGCGACGTTCGACGTCAGCGCCCTCGAGGACGACGACGCCGAGGACGGCGAGGCCACGCTGACCGCCAACCTGCTCGGCTACGACAGCGCCTCGAGCAGCGTCCACGTCGACGACGACGAGGTGCTCGAGATCGCGCTGTCGCCCGACATGCCGATCACGATCCGCGAGAACACCAGCGCCTCCGTCGAGGTGACGCTCACCGCGAAGCCGACCCACGACGTCAACGTCACCGTCGGCACCGGCGACATGTCGGTCGCCCGGGTCAGCAACGGCCTGCTCACCTTCGGTGCCGACGACTGGAACGTGCCGCAGTCGATCGACGTCATCGGCGTCCGCGACGCCGACGTCCTGAACGAGGACGTCGCGATCACGTTCGACAGCCCGCCGCTGCCGCCGCGCTCGCTCACCGTCCACGTCAACGACATCGACCGCCAGAACATCGTCGTCGACGAGTCGGCGATCGACGTCCACGAGGGCGATCCGGTCGGCGGCGCGCTCCACGTCTCCCTCGCCCAGCAGCCGGCCGCCGACATCATGGTGAACGTGGCGCCGCAGGACCCGCGGCTGCACGTGTCGGCCACCGTGCTGACCTTCACGCCGGCCAACTTCGGCATGCCGCAGGCGGTCGCCGTCACCGCCGACGGCGACGATGACGTCGCCGGCTTCACCTCGGCGGTCCGCTTCGACGCCGTCGACATCGACACCCCGGTGTCGATCGCCGCCCACGTGATCGACGACGATCACCAGCAGATCGTGGTGGCGGCCGTCTCGCCGTTCCAGGTCACCGAGGGCCAGGACGCGACGTTCACCGCCCGGCTGCGCTTCCGGCCCGCCGACGACACCATGGTCGGCGTCATGGCGCTCGACGGCTCGGTCGCCACCACGTCGACCGGCGCGCTGACGTTCACGACCAGCGGCGCCCAGGCGTGGAACCTGCCCCAGACCGTCACCGTCCACGGCGTCTCCGACGACGACACCCTGCCCGGCTCGACGAAGATCCGGCTGGCGACGCCGAACGTGCCGACCGTCGACCTCGACACCACCGTCCTCGACGACGACCGCGTCGACCTCGCCCTCGCCGGCGTGCCGCCGGTGATCACCGAGGGGATGAGCGGTAGCTTCACGGTCGCGCTCACCCACCAGCCGGTCGCGCCGCTGACCGTCATGGTCACGTCGAACGACTCCGCGCTCACCGCGCCGGCCCAGCCGCTGTCGTTCACCCTCGCCAACTGGGCGACGCCGCAGACGGTGATGCTGCCGGCGCCCGCCGACGCCGACCTCATCAGCGAGCAGGTCACGATCACGCTGACCCCGTCGGACGACACCGTCCTGCCGCGCACGCTCACCATCAACGTCAACGACACGACCCAGCAGGGCATCGTCACCACCACGTCGGCGGTCAACAACCTCGCCGAGGGCGGCGCCACCACGACGGTCGGCGTGTCGCTGTCGAACCCGCCGGTCGGGTCGGTCACCCTGATGGTGTCGTCGAGCTCGACGCAGGTGACCGCCAGCGCGCCGAGCGGCCTCACGTTCGGCCCCGCCGACTGGAACACGCCGAAGCCGGTCGTGCTGACCGCGCTCGCCGACGACGACGTGGTCGGCGGCAGCGCGACGATCACGCTGCGCGGCGCCAACCTGCCCGACAAGCTGGTCTCGGTCACCACCACCGACCCCGACCACGTCGACTTCCAGCTCTCGGCGGGCGCCGTCAACCTGATGGAGGAGTCGACCGGCACCTTCACGGTCGCGCTCACCCACAAGCCGACCGTCGCCATCGACGTCACGGTCGCGACCGACGACGCCGGCGCCGCGACCCCGATGCCGGCGAGCTTCACCATCCAGCCGAACGCGTGGAACCAGCCGGTGACCGTCACCGTGCGCGGCGTCAGCGACGACGACCTCGCCAACGAGACGACGCCGCTCCACGTGCGCGCGACCGGCATCACCGCCGCCGACCTGACCGCCAACGTCACCGACGACGATCACCAGGCGATCGTGCTGGCGAACACCCCGGCCGCGCTCACCGAGGGCATGCCCGGCAGCGCCTTCACGGTCGCGCTCGCCTTCCGGCCGGCGGTCACCGTCACCATCGACCTGGCGACCAGCGACCAGAACGTGCTGTCGCTCAACCACGCCTCGCTGATGTTCAACAGCAACAACTGGAACGTGGCGCAGTCGGTGACGGTCAGCGCGCCCATCGACGCCGACACCGTCGACGGCAGCGGCACGATCACGGCGAGCACGGCGAGCCCCGCGCCCAACAACGCGCCGCCCCGCAGCTTCGACGTCACCGTCCACGACCCGGACGTCGTCCAGATCGTCAGCTCCGACGCCAACGTCGCGGTGACCGAGCACGCCGCCGGAAAGCCGATCTCGGTCCACCTGTCGAAGCAGCCGACCGGCACCGTCCGCGTCAGCGCCACGTCGGACCACCCGCTGCTGACGGCGGCGCAGCCCGGCTCGCACGACTTCACGGCCGGCAACTGGAACCAGGACCAGGTCTTCACCATCAACGCGCTCGACGACGACGACACCGCCGGCGGCAACGCGGTCATCACGCTGTCGTCGCCGGCGGTGATGCAGTCGGTGCCGGTGAACGTCACGGTGACCGACCCGGATCAGCAGGCGATCCAGCTCACCGCGGCCAACCCGTTCACCGTCAACGAGACCGGCACCCGCACGTTCAACGTCCACCTGCGCTACCGGCCGACCGGGAACTTCTCGGTCGCGCTCGCCTACGACGGCGCCGTCGTCGGCCTGGCGCCCGCCGGCCCGAACCTCGTCTTCAACGACACCAACTGGCAGACCGGCATCGACGTCACGGTGACGCCGGTGCACGACGTCGACATGGCCGACTCGTCGACGATGATCACGGCCAGCGCCGGCGCGCTCAGCGCCAGCCTGACGGTCGCCATCCACGACACCGACGTCCAGACGATCATCACCAGCGCCGCGAACGTCAACGTCGTCGAGGGCTCGACCGCGACGTTCAACGTCAAGCTCGACCGCAAGCCGGCCGCCAACACGCAGGTGGTCGTCTCGTCGGGCAACGGCAACAAGCTGTCGGTGTCGGGCAACCTGACGTTCACCCCCGCCAGCTACAACGTGAACCAGGCGGTGACCGTCACCGGCCTGTCCGACAGCGACACCGCCGACGAGCTGGTCACCGTCACGCTCACCAACGCCGACGCGCCGAACGCCGCGACCGTGCAGGTCAGCGTCGACGATCAGACGATCATCACCGACCTCGGCTGGCCGACCTACTTCGGCACCGCCGGCAGCGTGCCGGCCGACAGCATCGTCGCCTTCAAGGTCACGGTCGCCAGCGCCGGCAAGCTCGACGCCTTCGGCGTGGTCACCGGCGCCGCCGGCAGCGACGCCAAGATGGCGCTCTACCGCGACACCGGCGGCGTGCCCGACGCGCTGGTCGCCTCGGTCGACACGCCGGTGACGCTCGTCGCCGGCACCAACCTGCTCGACGCGACCGACACCCCGCTGGCCGCCGGCAGCTACTGGGTCGCGCTGCGGGTGGCGCCGGCGGCGTCGGTCGGCCTCAGCACCCAGACCGGCCCCCGCTGCGTCCGCACCCTGAACGGCTTCGCCTCGCAGTGGCCGGCGTCGTTCGGCAGCGCGAGCTGCGTCGCGGCGGGCGGCCTGCTCAACATGTTCGTGCGCACCTACCGCCCGTGACCGCCGGCGCGGGTTTAGGCTCGCGCCCGTCCGGTCGCTCGTCGATCGATCTCGTGAGGAGAGTGTGATGCATCGTTCGCTTCGTCTGGTCGCCGCGGCGCTCGCGGCGGCCGCCATCGCCGCGCCCGGCGCGGCCCGCGCGCAGAACAAGGTGTGCGTCTCGTCGGCCTACGGCGTGCCCGGCTTCGACGGAACGCCGCTCCACTGGTGGGAGGACAACAACGGCGACGGCGTGGTCAACGCCGACGACTACAAGATCGACGATCCGCACTGGACCGGCGCATCCGGCCAGTCGACCGGCCAGTACGGCGCGGCGGCCAATGTCATCGACACCCGCACGGCGTGGACCACCGAGGGCGGCCGCGACTACCTCTACGTGCAGTGGATCGTCCATGTCGACTCCGGGCTGCCCGGCAGCAACCACCTGCTCGATCTCCTGCTGATGCCACCCGGGGTCGGCATCGACTCCGCCGACTCGCGGCTGGTCGAGGTCCGCTTCCAGGCCGGCGCCGCCGGCGCGCCCGTCCACTGCGACGACTTCAACACCTGCTCGGATCCGGCGGTCTTCCACGTGCTCCAGCGCGACACGACCGGCGGCACCCCGGCGACGGCGGCCTGCCACTCGATCGCCTCCGGCTCGGGGCCGAGCTTCCTCGAGCTCAGCACCGCGGAGCCGGACGGCAACCCGACCTGGCTCACCGACACGATGCGCTTCCGGCAGGACGGCGACCGCTGGGCGGTGTCGGTCCGCATCCCGGTCGATCCCGCCGCCACCGGCATCGCCAGCGCGATCCGCGAGGACACCGGCATCGCCTATCAGGTCGGCATCAGCATCGGCGCCGGCGACACCGCGGTCCACCGCTGGCCGCGCTCGAGCGACAGCGACCTCGTCTGCGAGGAGGGCAACGCGTTCGGCACCACGGTCGTCCTCGATCCGGCCGCGGTGTGGCCCGGCCTGAGCCTGATCGGCGGCGGCGCGGTGCCCGACCCGGCGCCCGGCGACTGCGGCCACCGCCTGCACCTCGACTCCGGCGACCTCGGCACCCGCGTCGGCGCGCCCGGCACGGTGCTGACGCACGACTACGCGATGACCGGCGCGAACACGGTCGTCGCCCGCGTCCACAACACCAGCGACACCCCGATCGCGGCCGGCTCGCTGCAGGCGAGCTTCCACATCGCGAACTGGGGCTCGCAGATCGCGGTCGGCGGCTCGTGGGACCCGCTGCCGATCACCGGCAACGCGCCGCCGCCGCCGGCCACCTCGCCGCAGGCGATCGGCTCCAACGCCGCCGACATCGCGGTCGGCGGCGATCAGGACGTCGAGGTGTCGTGGACGCTCACGCCGGATCAACGCTGCCAGTACACGTATGACGAGCATGTCAGTCCGGATCCGGCGGTGCGCGCGAGCTGGGACGGGCAGTGCGTCACCTGCACGCTGCCGGCCGGCTATCCGCCGTCGACGACCGGGGCCCAGGCCCGCAGCGGCTCGACGTCGTGCCTGCCGCAGCGCACGCAGCACCAGTGCCTGCAGGTCGAGCTGAGCGGCGGCGACGTCGACTTCGAGTCGCGCAGCGCGTACACGAACATGGACTTCGCGAACCTGTCGGTCTTCGAGCGCAAGGCGGTGATCGACACCGCCGGCCTGCCGACGGTGCCGGGCCAGACCAAGCAGCACATCTACCTGGTCGTCATGCCGCGCAACATGCCGGACGCGGTGCACGCGGAGACGTTCGAGCAGCTCATCGGCGAGAACGCGGTGGCCCTGCTGGCCGCGCTCGCCGAGCCGGAGGCGCCGCCGACGATGCACGAGGATCCGCACTTCGTGCAGCTCCACCCGATCGGGCTCATCCGGCCGCTGCCCGGCAACCTCGAGCTGCCGCAGGTCGGCGAGGAGCTGGTGAACCACTATCCGCGCCGGCTGCGGCCGATGGCGTACGAGCTGTCGCGGCTCGCGCTCCTGCGGCAGCAGCACGCCGGCGTGTCGTCGGCGCAGCTCGTCCAGGCGCTGGCCGACAGCTTCGACGCGGGGACGCTGGCGAAGCTGGTGCCGACCCTCGACGTCTACGTCTACTACGAGCGGCCGAAGACGAAGCGGCTGGCGCCGATGACGGCGTTCTCGCTCGTCACCAGCCACGACGGCCCGGTCGACGGCCTGCGGTGGGCGCTCGACGACGCGACCCACGTCGGCGCCAACGTCTACGAGCTCAGCATCCCGGTCGGCAAGTCGCACGAGGTCGGGGTGCGCGTGCAGGCGGTCGAGGCCGGCGAGAAGCCGATCACCGAGCGGCCGTGCGGCGGCTGCTGCCGTCCGTCGTGCGAGTCGAGCATCGCGGAGCAGGTCGGCAACTCGCCCATCCCGCTCTCGATCCTCTTCCTCGCCGCCGGCTCGCTCCGCCGCCGCCGCCGCAAGTCGCCCCGGGCGTAGGGCGGGCGGCGCGCGCCCGCAGCTCAGGCGCGGCGGTCACTCGCCGGGGCCGCAGGGGTCGCCCTTGGCGCTCCCCGTCGGCGCGTCGTCGCTGCTGTCACTGCCGCTGCCGCTGCCGCTGCCGTAGGTGGAGCCGCCGTTCGAGTTGTCCTCGGTCCTGCTCGGCGTCGTGTTCTGCGCCTTGGACTTGCCGCCGCACGCGGCGGCGAACGCGAGGGAGAGGGCGAGGAGCGTGACCGAGACGATGCGCATGGGAAGCTCCGTTCGTGGACAGGGCCGCGACGCGGCTACTCGTTGATCGTGACCTTGATCATCTTCACCGGCGTGTTGGGCCGGTCGCGCGTCGTCGGCGTCGACTCGATCTTGCGGACGACGTCCATGCCGGCGGTGATCTTGCCGAACACCGGGTGCTTCGACGGGCCGGGCGTGAACCAGTCGAGGTAGCTGTTGTGCTTCGTGTTGATGAAGAACTGCGCGCCGCCGCTGTTGGGCTGGCCGGTGTTCGCCATCGACAGCGTGCCCACCTCGTTCGAGAGCTTGTGCGCCGGCGGGTGCTCGTCCTGGATGCGGCCGAGCGGCGAGTTGCCGGTGCCGGCGCGCGGGCTGTTCGGGTCCTTGGAGAACTCGCAGCCGAACTGGATCATGAAGTCCTTGATCACCCGGTGGAAGTGCAGCCCGTCGTAGAAGCCGCGCTGCGCGAGGGCGATGAAGTTGCCGGCCGTGATCGGCATCTGGTCGCGGAAGATCTCGGCGGTGAACGTGCCGAGCGAGGTCTCGAAGGTCGCGGTGGGGTTCGCCATGGGCCCGTTGGTAGCACGGCGGCGCTCCGGCGGCGCGCCCGCGCCGGCCGCTCCGGACGCGCCACTCGGGCTACAGTGAGCCGTGGCGTCCCTCGCGCTCGTCCGTCATGGCCAGGCCTCGTTCGGCGCGTCCGACTACGACCGGCTGAGCGACCGCGGCGGCGAGCAGGCGCGCGCGCTCGGCGTGCGCTGGGCCGCGACGCCGCCGGCCGCGATCTACAGCGGCCCGATGCGCCGCCAGCTCGACACCGCGCGCATCGCCCGCGAGGCCGCGCGCGCCGCCGGCCGCGAGCTGCCCGACGTGATCGAGCTGCCCGGCCTCGCCGAGATGCCGGCCTTCGAGCTGCTCGCCCGCTGCCTGCCGGAGGTCGCGCGCGAGCACGTGGAGCTGCGCGCGCTCGTCGACGGCACCGCGGCCGGCAGCGCCCGCGCCGCGCTGTTCGATCTCGCCTTCTGGAAGGTGCTCGACGGCTGGAGCCGCGGGCGCTTCGAGCTGGGGACGATCGAGCCGTACGACGCGTTCGTCGAGCGCGTCGAGGGCGCGCTCGGGTGGATGACCGCGCGGCACCGGCAGGGCGGCGAGCTGATCGCGGCGGTGACGTCGGGCGGACCGATCGCGATCGCGGTGCGCGCGGTGCTCGGCCTCGCCGGCGATCCGACCTTCAAGCTGTGGCGCGTCGTGCGCAATGCGTCGGTGACCGAGCTGCTCTGGCGCACGCGCGACGGCGGCCGCGCCGGCGAGCTGTCGTTGCTCGGCTTCAACCACGTCGACCACCTGCCGGCCGAGCTGCACACCTACCGGTAGCCGCCGGATTCCCGTGGCGGGCCGCGGCCCGGGCTCGAAAAGCTGAGGGGCCGCGCGGCCAAGCCCGCGATCCGGCGCGGCGGCGGCGATCGGCCGGCGCTGGTGCGCGGCTTGCTCTATCGTGAAGGCGTGACGCTCCGCACCCTGGCTCTCCTCCTCCCGCTCACCGTCGCGTTGCCCGCGTGCGTCATCGACCTCGGCGGCGATGACGGCGGCGACGACGACGGCGTGGTCTGCGCCGGCGCGCCGATCAACACCCTCCGCGTCGATCCGGACGACCTCGTCTGCAAGGAGGCGCAGATCACGCCGTGCGACGACCCGTGCGGCTGCCCCCTCCCGCCGCAGGACGACTCGTCGACGTGGGCGCCGTGCCAGAGCCAGTGCACCGGTCTCGACAGCCAGACCTGCATGGCGACCGCCG
Organism: Kofleriaceae bacterium; assembly: GCA_035546475.1. Taxonomy (GTDB): domain Bacteria; phylum Myxococcota_A; class Polyangia; order Haliangiales; family Haliangiaceae; genus UBA2376. The sequence goes on along the minus strand of DASZXE010000581.1, from coordinate 8,578 downwards.
GCTGCCGCGCCGCGTGGGACCACACCTGCCTGCTCACCGACGCGCTCTGCAACCTGCCCGACAACGGCTACTACGGCTGCTTCGCCGTCGACACCACCGGCCCGGTCGAGGGCTCGTGCGAGGGGCTCGACGCGCAGGAGTGCTCGCGCCACGACGACTGCATGGCGACCTACCGGCGCGACGAGCGCTGCAGCAACCAGGTCGACGACGACGGCGACGGCGTGATCGACGAGCCGGACGAGTGCCTGCAGTTCGGCGTCTGCCTCGCCGACATGCGCTGACCGCCGCCGCGGGTGGACCGGCGCGCGCCGCCGACGGTACCTTCGCGCAGCCGCACGCCGCGGCCCGAAGGAGCCGTCATGGACTTCGCCGTCCCCGCCTCGCTCGCCCCCGTCCTCGAGCGCATCGACCGGCTGCTCGCCGACCACGTCATCCCCGCCGAGGCGGAGATCATGCGCACCGGCTTCGCCGCCGCCGGCGCCCAGCTCGACGAGCTCCGCGCGCGCGTCAAGGAAGCCGGCCTGTGGGGCCCGCAGCTCCCGAAGGAGCTCGGCGGCCTCGGCCTCTCGCTGCTCGAGCACGGGCTCGTCTCCGAGCGGCTCGGCCGCTCGCCGCTCGGCCACTACGCGTTCGGCGCGCAGGCCCCCGACGCCGGCAACCTCGAGATCCTCCACAAGTGGGGCACGCCCGAGCAGAAGGCGCGCTGGCTCGAGCCGCTCGCCGCCGGCGCGATCCGCTCCTGCTTCTCGATGACCGAGCGCGACAACCCGGGCAGCAATCCGGTGATCCTGTCGTGCAGCGCGCGCAAGGACGGCGGCGACTACGTCGTCGACGGCAACAAGTGGTTCACCAGCGGCGCCGACGGGGCGGCGTTCGCGATCGTGATGGCGGTGACCGACCCCGACGCCGCGCCGCACGCGCGCGCGTCGATGATCATCGTGCCGACCGACGCGCCCGGCTTCGTCCTCGAGCGGAACATCCCGATCATGGGCGACGCCGGCGGCGGCTGGGCCAGCCACGGCGAGATCCGCTACGACGGCGTGCGGGTGCCGCAGTCGAACCGGCTCGGCCCCGAGGGCGCCGGCTTCCTCATCGCGCAGGAGCGGCTCGGCCCCGGCCGCATCCACCACTGCATGCGGTGGATCGGCATCTGCGAGCGCGTCTTCGAGCTGATGACGACGCGCGCCGCGACCCGCAAGATCGACGCCGACAAGACGCTGGCGTCGCGCCAGATCGTGCAGGCGTGGGTCGCCGAGGCGCGCGCCGAGATCGACGCGGCGCGCCTGCTCGTGCTGCGCGCGGCGTGGACGATCGACGCCCACGGCTTCCACGCCGCGCGCGATCAGGTGTCGATCATCAAGTTCTTCGTCGCCGACGTGATGATGCGGGTGATCGATCGCGCGATCCAGGTGCACGGCGCGCTCGGCATCACGTCCGACACCGTGCTCGCCCACTACTACGTGCACGAGCGCGGCGCGCGCATCTACGACGGCCCCGACGAGGTCCACAAGATGGTGGTCGCGCGCCGGATCCTCGACCGGGCCGCGGGCGGCGGGAAGGCCGCGCGATGACGGCGGCGGCCACCGACGCCCGCCCGCCCCGCGCCGGCGAGGAGCTGCCGGTCGGGCCGCTCGGTGCCTGGCTCGACGCGACGCTCGGCGGCCACGCGCCGATCGAGGTGCTGCAGTTCCCCGGCGGCCACTCGAACCTGACGTATCTCGTCCGGCGGGCGGACGAGGAGTACGTGCTGCGGCGGCCGCCGTTCGGCTCGAAGGTGAAGACCGCGCACGACATGAGCCGCGAGCACACGGTGCTGTCGGCGCTGGCGCCCCACTACCCGCCGGCGCCGCGGCCGATCGCGCTCTGCACCGACGAGGGCGTGCTCGGCTGCACCTTCTACCTGATGGAGCGGCGGCGCGGCGTCATCCTGCGCAAGGAGGTGCCGGCCGGCGTGACGATCGACGCGCCGACCGCGCGCCGGCTGAGCGAGGCGCTCGTCGACGCGCTGGCCGGGCTGCACGCCGTCGATCACGTGGCCGCCGGGCTCGGCACGTTCGGCAAGCCGGCCGGCTACGTGCGCCGGCAGGTCGAGGGCTGGACCGAGCGCTATCACGGCTCGCGCACCGACGATCTGCCCGCGGTGCTGGAGGTCGCGGCCTGGCTCGCCGACCACCAGCCGGCCGACGGCGCGCCCGCGCTCATCCACAACGACTGGAAGTTCGACAACCTGATCTTCGACGAGGGGCTGACCCGGATCGTCGGCGTGCTCGACTGGGAGATGGCGACGGTCGGCGATCCGCTGATGGACCTCGGCACGTCGCTCAGCTACTGGGTCGAGGCCGGCGATCCACCGCCGATGCACCAGCTCCGCTTCGGCCTCACCCACCTGCCCGGCATGCTCGCGCGCGCCGAGGTGGCGGCGCGCTACGCCGCGGTGTCGGGGCGCGCCGTCGGCGACCCGACCTTCTACTACGCGTACGGCCTGTTCAAGACCGCGGTCGTCGCCCAGCAGATCTACTACCGGTTCGCGACCGGCAAGACGTCCGATCCGCGCTTCGCGATCTTCATCCACGGCGTGCGCGCGCTGTCCGACCAGGCGATGGCCGCGATCCGCGCCGCCGCCTGACCGCGGCGGCCGCGCGGTAGTAGGTTCGCGCGATGAGCAGCGTGCGGCGCGACCTCGTCGAGCGATACGGACCGTGGGCGGTGGTGACCGGCGCGTCGTCGGGGATCGGGGCGGAGTTCGCGCGGCAGCTCGCGGCGCGCGGGCTGTCGGTGGTGCTGGTCGCGCGCCGGCGCGACAAGCTGGCGGCGCTGGCGAGCGAGCTGGCGGCAGCGCACGGCGTCGACGTGCGGGTGGCGGCCCACGACCTGTGCGCGGCGGGCGCCGTCGAGGCGCTGATCGCGCAGCTCGACAACCTCGACGTCGGGCTGGTCGTCAACAACGCGGGGCTCGGCTGGAAGGGCGCGTTCGTCGACCAGGACCCGGCGGAGCAGCGGCGCATGATCGAGCTCAACTGCACGGCGCCGGTCGCGCTGACGCGGGCGCTGGCGCCCCGGCTGGTCGCGCGCGGCCGCGGCGGCATCGTGATCGTCTCGTCGACGGGCGCGTTCCAGGGGCTGCCGTGGAGCGCGCTCTACGGCGCGACCAAGGCGTTCGACCTGCTGCTCGGCGAGGCGCTGCGCGTCGAGCTGCGCGGCCACGGCGTCGACGTGCTGACGCTCGCGCCGGGCGGCACCGACACCGAGGGGCCGATGAACACCGGCGTCGATCCCGGCAAGGTGCCCGGCAAGCTGATGCCGGTGGCGCCGGTGGTGACGGCGGCGCTGGCGGGGCTCGGGCGGCGCGGGCTCGTCGTGCCGGGCGCCGGCAACCGGGCGGCGCACCTCGCCGTGCGCATGGTCCCGCGCGCGGTGGCGGCGAGCGCGGCGGGGCGGATCCTGCGGCGGGTGATGAAGGCGCGCTGACGCGGGCGCGACCGGCGCGACCGGCGGCGACGGGCGGCCGCCGGCGGCCGGGTGCCGCGATCGGTGCCACGCTCGAGCCTGGCCCTCGAGCGATGCTGATCTGGCTGGCGAACCTCCTGACCCTGTCGCGGCTGCCGCTGGCGGCGCTGTTCTGGCTCGTCGTCGACCGGCCGGCGCCGGCCATCGCCGTGCTCGCGGCCGCCGCGCTGACCGACCTCGCCGACGGCCGCGTCGCGCGGTACGCGCGCCGCGGGCAGCCGGCCGGCGGCGGCGAGGTCGGTGCCTGGCTCGATCCGCTGTGCGACAAGCTGTTCGCGATCGCGGCGCTCGTCGCGGTCCTCGTGCGGCTGCACGCGCCGGCCGCCGACGTGGCGGCGATCGCGGCGCGCGACCTGATCATGGCGCCGCTCGTCGTCGTCTACCGGCTGACACCGCTGCACCGCCGCGTCGACATCGAGCTGCGGGCCTCGTTCGCCGGCAAGGTCGCGACCGCGGCGCAGCTCGTGGCGCTCGTCGCGATCGTCGGGCGCGCGCCGCCGGCGGCGGTGCTCGCGCTCGCGCTCGCGTCCGGCGCGCTCGGCCTGTACGCCGCCGCGCGCTACCTCGTGGCGGCCGCGCGCGCGATCCTCGACGGCGGCGCGCCGCCGCGCCCGTAGGCCCGCGCGACGCGGGTCAGCGCGTGGCGTCCTCGACGGCTCGCCGCTCGCGAGCCGGTGCGCGGCTACTCGTTCGCCTTCTGGCGGGCCTCGCCCTCGAGCTCCTTGGCCCGACCTTCCGCCTGCATCTGCTCGTTGTCGATGACGGCGCCGACCCGGTTCTTCACCGCGCCGACGACCTCCTCGATCTTGCCCTTGGTGCGCTCGGCCGCCTTCGCGGCCTCCTGCTTCGCCTCGCCCTTCTCCTCCTTCACCATCCCCTCGGCCTCCATCTGGTCGTTGCCGATCAGCTTGCCGAGGTTCTTCTTGATCTTGCCGCCGATCTCCTCGGCCTTGCCCTCGGCGCGCTTGCTCTCGTTGCTCATGGCCGACTCCTTGGTGGTTCGTCGACGGTAAGAGCAACCGCCGCGCCAGCCGCAAGCCCGCGAAACCGGGCGTGACCTGCCTTCACCGCGGTGGCGCTGCGTCACGCCGCGCGCCTCCGAGCCACCTTCGCGACGCAGGTCGGAGGCCGGTCACGACCACGTCGGCCACATGTGCCAGGTGGCGAACGCGGCGCCGACGACGAGCGCGAACATCAGCAGCTTGAGCCAGGCCGGCTTCGACCGCGCCTCCGCCAGCAGCTCGTCGAGGTCGTCGTCGTCGCACGCCTCGCGCGCGCTCGCCGCCGCCGCCTCCAGCGCGCTCGCCAGCTCCACCGCCGACGCGTAGCGATCCTCGGGCGCCTTCGCCATCGCGCGCCGGACGACGCCCTCGATCTCGACGGGGATCACCCGGTGCGGCGCGATGTCGTCGAACGCCGGCACCGGCGCCTCGCGGTGCAGCCACATGACGTCGAACGGCTTCGCCGCGCTGAACGGCTTGCGCTCGGTCAGGAGCTCGAACAGCAGCACGCCGGCGCCGTAGACGTCCGACCGCGCGTCGACCGTCGCGCCGAGCGTCTGCTCGGGCGACATGTAGCCGGGCGTGCCGATCGCGAGATCCTGGCTGTGGCTGCCCGGCGCGTCGACGATCTTGGCGACGCCGAAGTCGGTGAGCTGCGCGTGCTCGCCCATCGCGTCCGACCAGACCATGATGTTCGCCGGCTTGATGTCGCGGTGGATGATGCCGTGCGCGTGCGCGTGCGCGAGCCCGGCCAGCACCTGCTCGGCGATCCGCAGCGCGCGCGGCACCGCCAGCGGCCCCTCCTTGAGCAGGCTCGCCAGCGACCGCCCGGCGACGAAGTCCATGACGATGTACGGCGCGCCGTCGTAGAGCCCGTAGTCGATGACCGCCACGCAGCCCGGGTGGCTCATCCGGCTGGCCGCGCGCGCCTCGGTCTCGAACCGCCGGCGCAGGTCGGGCGTCGCCGCCGCCTCGGCGTGGAGGAACTTGATCGCCACCGGCCGCCCGAGGCCGAGCCGCTCGCCGCGGTAGACCACGCCCATGCCGCCGCGCGCGATCGCCGCGAGGATCCGGTAGCGGCCGTCGAGGATCACGCCGAGCCGCGGATCGGGCCCACGGCTCGGCGTCGGTGGTGGTCGCTCGGGCTCGTCGGCCGTGATCTCGATGACGGTCGCCATACCTGCTCCTCCGATGGATGACGCGCGATCGGCAGCCCCGATCCGCACGCGTCCTTCGAGGATCGATGCGCCGCGCCTTACCAACTCCTGAACACGCCGCCGCGCGCCGCGGGATGGGCCGGAGGTCGGGCCTTCGACCGCGACCGGCCGCACGACCTGACGATCCCCCGGCCGCGGGGTAGGATGATCGAGACGATGGCCGGCACCCTCGCAATCCTCGTCGGCGGCGGGCCCGCACCGGGCATCAACTCGGTGATCTCGGCGGCCACCGTCGAGGGGCGCAACCGGGGCCTGCGGGTGCTCGGCGTGCGCGAGGGCTTCCGCCACCTCATCAAAGGGGACACCGGGCCGATCCGCGAGCTGTCGATCGACGACGTCTCGCGCATCCACCTGACCGGCGGCTCGATCCTCGGCACCGCGCGCGACAACCCGACCCGCGACGAGCGCGCGATGGCGAAGGTGATCGAGACCCTCACCGGGCTCGGCGTCACCCACCTGGTCACCATCGGCGGCGACGACACCGCGCTGTCGTCGAGCCACGTCGCCGAGAAGAGCGGCGGCCGCATCCGCACCGCCCACGTGCCGAAGACGATCGACAACGACCTGCCGCTCCCCGACCACGTGCCGACCTTCGGCTTCCAGACCGCGCGCCACGTCGGCGCCGAGATCGTGCGCGGCCTCGCCGAGGACGCCCGGTCGACGCGCCGCTGGTACGTGATCGTCGCGATGGGCCGCCAGGCCGGCCACCTCGCGCTCGGCATCGGCAAGGCCGCCGGCGCCACGCTGACGCTCATCGCCGAGGAGTTCCCGCAGCCGATCGTGCCGTTCGGCGCGATCGTCGACATCGTCGAGGGCTCGATCATCAAGCGGCGCGCGATGGGGCTACACCACGGCGTCGCCGTGCTCGCCGAGGGGCTGATCGGCAAGCTCGATCCGAGCGAGATCGCCGAGCTCGAGGACGTCGAGCGCGACGAGCACGGCCACATCCGCATGGCCGAGGTCGACCTCGCCCGCAAGGTGAAGGTCGAGCTGCAGGGCCGGCTGCTGCGGCGCGGCCTCAAGATCACCGTCACCAACAAGAACCTCGGCTACGAGCTGCGCTGCGCCGATCCGATCGCGTTCGACGCGGCGTACTGCCGCGACCTCGGCTACCACGCGGTGCGCTTCCTCGCCGGCGGCGGCTCCGGCGCGATGATCACCGTGCAGGACGGCCGCGCGGTGCCGATCCCGTTCGCGTCGATGCGCACCGCCGAGGGCCGCACCCGCGTGCGCAACGTCGACCCGGCATCGCCGGGCTACCGGGTCGCGCGCGAGTACATGCTGCGGCTCGAGGCCGACGACTTCCGCGACCCGGCGTGGGTCGAGCGGCTCGCCGAGGCCGGCGGCACCACCGCCGACGAGCTGCGCGCCCGCTTCGCGCCGGCCACCGGCCCCACCTGGCCGTAGCCCCCAGGAGAGCGAGAGATGTCCATGCGACGGATCGGCATCGTGGTGGGCGGCGGGCCGGCCCCGGGCACCAACGCGGTCATCGCCGCCGCGGTGATCGAGGCCCACAAGCTCGGCTGCGTGCCGATCGGCTTCCAGGACGGCCTCCACTGGCTATCGCAGCGCTACACCGACGAGCAGCAGGCGCTGACGATGGGCGAGGTGTCGCGCTCGGCGCTCACCGGCGGGGTCGTGCTGCACTCGTCGCGCACCGACGTCGGCGCCGATCCGGCGCTGCTGCGCAACACGGTCGACGCGCTCCGCAAGCTGGCGATCGACGGGCTGGTGGCGATCGGCGGCGACGACCTGGTGATGAGCGCGATGGCGATCGAGCGCGAGTCGCAGGGCCGCGTGCGGGTCGTCATGGTGCCGAAGACGATCGACAACGACCTCGGCGTCGCCGACCAGGTGGTGACGCTCGGCTACGAGACCGCCCGCCACGTCGGCGTGCAGCTCGTCGCCAACCTGATGGAGGACGCGCGCACGAGCGGCCGCTGGTACCTCGCCGTCACCATGGGCCGGCCGACCGGCCACCTGACGCTCGGCATCGGCAAGGCGGTCAGCGCGACCTGCACGATCATCCCCGAGGAGCTCGGCCCGGGTCCTGTCCGGTTGTCGGACATCGCCGACATCGTCGAGGGCTCGATCGTCAAGCGGCGCGCGCTCGGCAAGAAGCACGGCACGGTGCTGCTCAGCGAGGCGCTCGTCGAGCGGTTCGATCCGGCCGAGGTCGCCGAGCTGCAGGACGTCGACCGCGACGCGCAGGGCAACATCCGCGTCACCGAGGTCGACCTCGCCCGCAAGGTGATCAACGCGGTCACCCTGCGGCTGGAGAAGCGCGGCATCAAGGTGTCGCTGGTCGGCAAGACGATCGGCTACGAGCTGCGCTGCGCGGCGCCGCTGCCGATGGAGGCGGAGTACGGGCGCGACCTCGGCTACGCGGCGGTCCGCCACCTGGCGGCCGGCGGCGGCGGCGTGCTGGTGACGATGCAGGGGGGCGCGCCCCGCTACGTGCCGCTCGAGGAGTGCGTCGACCCGGCGACCGGGCGCGGGCGCCAGCGCGCCGTCGACATCACCAGCGAGAACTACCAGGTGGCGCGGTCGTACATGGTGCGCATCGAGCCCGACGATCTCGCCGACGACGCGAAGGTGGCCGACCTGGCCCGGGCCGCGAACCTCGCCCCCGACGAGCTGCGCCGGCACTTCGCCGGGCTGGCGCGACCCCCCGCGACCTGACGGGTTCGTCGATGTCTGGGCGGCCGCCGCGTTGACATCGGCGGCGGGGCAGCGGACGCTCTCGGCGGCGGAGGACCACCATGCCGACGAAGAAGAGCGCATCGACGAAGGGCAAGAAGACGGCGGGCAAGGCGCAGGGCGCCGCGGCCAAGGCGAAGCCGGCGAAGGCCG
>DASZXE010000580.1:0-3556 GCA_035546475.1 Kofleriaceae bacterium | reverse complement strand
GCCGCCGCGCCCGCGCCGAGGGCCCCGTCGGCGCCAGCGACGCCGCCCGGGCGCGCGGCCGAGCCGGTCGCCGCCGAGGGCGCGACGTTCAAGGACGCCAAGGAGCGGTGGGTGTCGAGCTTCGAGCGCGACTACATCGTGTCGCTGCTCCGCAAGCACGGCGGCAACATCTCGCACGCGGCGCGCGACGCCGACATCGATCGCAAGTACTTCCGCAAGCTGATGAAGAAGTACGAGATCGAGGCGCTGGGCGCCGGCACCGACGACGAGGATCCCGAAGCCTGATGGCGCTGTCGCGGGCGGGGCGCCGGATCGTCCTCGGGGTGCTGGTGGTGGCGTTCGTCGCCGGCGCGGTCTACCTGTGGCGCACCGGCGGCGTGACCGCGAGCGGCGTGCGGCGCTGGATCGACTCGCTCGGTCCGGCGGCGCCGGTGCTCTACATCGGCGCGTTCGTCGCCGGCGGGCTGGTCGGGCTGCCGGGGATGGCGTTCGTCATGGGCGGGCGGCTCGCGTTCGGGCCGTGGTGGGGCGGGCTGCTCGCCTACACGGCCGGCATGTGCGCGATCACGGTGCCGTTCGTCGCCGCCCGCCTGTTGCGGCGGCAGCAGGCGGTGCCATGGCGGCCGAAGCAGAAGCTCGCCGCGCGGGCGATGGACATGATCGAGACCCACCCGATCCGCGCGGTGTGGCTGATGCGCATCGTGCTGTGGTTCAACCCGCCGCTGTCGTACGCGCTCGCGCTCACGCCGATCCGGCTGCGCGACTACCTGCTCGGCTGCGCGCTCGCGCTCGCGCCGGTGGTGGCGATCGCGATGATCGCGTCGAGCTGGCTGCTGTAGGCGCCGCGGCTTGACAACCGACGTGGCCTGGCGGCATTGCTGTCGGCGATGTACCGCACCGCCCTCGCCAGCCTCCTCCTCGTCGCCGCCTGTGGCGGCTCCTCCGCCAGGCCGACGCCGACGCCGCCCACGCCGACGGTCTGGAAGGAGATGAACGCCGAGCAGCGCAAGAAGTTCATGGAAGACGTCGTGATGCCGAAGATGAAGGACGTCTTCACGAAGTTCGACGCGAAGTACGCCGACATGAACTGCAAGACCTGCCACGGCGCCGGTGCCGACGACGGCTCGTTCGAGATGCCGAACCCCGACATCGCGCCGTTGCCCAACACGCCGGAGGCGTTCCAGGCCAAGGTCGCCGCCGACGCCGAGTGGCAGCGGTTCACGCCGTTCATGGTCCAGCAGGTCGAGCCGGCGATGGGCGAGCTCCTGCACCTGACGCCGTTCGATCCGAAGACGATGACCGGCGAGTTCGGCTGCGCGAACTGCCACACGCTCGTCGACGCGCAGGGCAACCGGGCGGCCGGCCCGGGCGACAAGCACGAGGAGTGACCCGCGGCGCGCCGACGGCGGCGGGCGCTCAGCTCGCCTGTTCGCGGTGCTGCTCGTCGAGGCGGCGGGCGCCCTCGAGCAGGAGGTTCATCGTCGACACGCCGACGCGGTCGGCGCCCTCGACGTCGCAGGCGATCAGCTCGAACGTCCCCGCGCCCCACGCGAGCAGGTGATAGACGCACTCGGCGTCGACCGGCTCGGGCGCCTCGTCGAGGCGCGCGTGCACGACGCGGCCGCCGCGCACCAGGATCTGGCCGCCGCCCCCCTCGGGGTCGCGCAGGGTCAGGACGCCGGTCTTGCGCTCCATCTCGATCATCGTCAGCAGCGCGGCGAGCCCGATCTGCGAGAGGTCGCCCTTGAGCGACGGGCCGAGGATCGTGTCGCGCGCCTCCTGCGCCATCGCGAGCGTGCGCCGCATCGTCTTGGCGACGCGGAGGTCGAGCTCCTCGAAGCGGAACGGCTTGGGCACGTAGTCGTCGGCGCCGAGCCGGAAGCCGCGGATGCGATCGTCGTCGGACGCGAGCGCGGTGAGGAAGATCACCGGCAACGTCGACATCTCGGGGCGCGCGCGCAGCGCCTTCACCAGCGCCCAGCCGTCCATGTGCGGCATCATCACGTCCGTGATGAGCAGGTCGGGCGGAGTGACCAGCGCGCGCTCGAGGGCTTCCTCGCCGTCGGTGGCAGTGACCACGGTGTAGCCACGCTTCTCCAGCACGGTCGCGACCATGCGGAGGATCCACGCGTCGTCATCAGCGACGAGCACGACGGGAGCCACGAGGCTGAGCGTACTTGGCGGGACAGGGAGCGTCAACTCGACCCTCGGGACACACCGGGTAGCGGCAGGTAACGCTGCCATACCTTGGCCTTCGGCCAGATCCCGGAGCGGTCGAGTCGTGACCGGAGGAGGGCCGTGCGACGCAGGGGCGCGGGGCCTCGGAGGGTTGGCCAGAATGCCAACCCTCTCGTCGATCGATCGGCCTCGGGGGGAACCCCGGCCCGAGCTCCACACAGCACAACCCCGGCCCGAGCTGCGCTCGGGGGCTCGGAGGGTTGGCCAGAATGCCAACCCTCTCGTCGATCGATCGGCCTCGGGGGGAACCCCGGCCCGAGCTGCGCGCGGGCCTCAGGGCATGCGCGCGGGACCGGGCCCCGGCTTCGCGTCCGGCAGGCGGGTCGTCAGCGTGCCGCGCGTCCAGGCGCCGGCGGCGTCGGCGAGGTGGATCGCGCCGGCGGCGGTCGCGACCAGGACGCGGCCGCTGCCGTCGACGGCCAGGTGTACGACGGTGTCGTCGGCGGCGAGCGGCGGGGCAGGGCGTCGCTCCCAGCCGGTGCGCGTCCGGCGGACGAGCGCGCGATCGGCGCCGGCGCGGCCGAGGATCCACGGCGTGCCGTCGGGCGCCTGCGTCGCGGCGTCGGCGGTGACCGGCTGGCCGTCGGCGGTCGGCGCGAGCGCGGCCCGGGTGGCGAGGTCGTGGACGACGCCGTCGGCGGTGAGGGCGAGCGGCGCGCGGCCGGCGAAGCGGACCGCGGCGAGCGGCAGGGCGGGGACGAGCTTCTTGCCGGCGAGGCGCAGGACGGCGCGGTCGGTGGCGACGAACAGCTTGCGGTCGCTCTCGGCCCAGAGCGCGACGACCGGGCGGTCGGCGGTGGCGACGCGGGTCCACGCGCCGCGCGCCCACACGAAGACCTCCTTGCCGATCGAGACGGCCGGGGCCGGGCCGGTGCCGAGGTGCGTCTTGCCGCGCTCGCCGAGGCGCAGGCCGTACCAGGCGTCGTCGTGGCGGCGGAACAGCGGCGTGCCGGAGCCGGCGATGATCAGGTCGTCGGCGACGGCGATGCCCTGGACGTCGGTGCCGACGCCGCCGCCCGCGCTGCGCGTCCAGCCGCCCTGGCCGTCGGGCTGCCAGAGCTGCCCGGACGGGCCGACGAGGATCGTGCGGCGCACGTCGTCGACGGGCGTGGTGGCGGCGGCGAGCGGCTCGGCGGCGGCGGTGCGCGGCGCAAGCGTCGCGGGGCCCGCCGCGAGCGCGAGGAGGAGCGCGATCGCCGACGCCCGGACGATCACGGCGTCTTGGCGGAGCCCGCCGCCGAACCCGCCGCGGAGCCGGTGCCGGGCGCAGGCGTCGTCGCGCCGGTCCCCTTCGCCGCGCTCGAGCCGGTCGAGCCCG
>DASZXE010000579.1:0-3290 GCA_035546475.1 Kofleriaceae bacterium | reverse complement strand
CCCGGGCCGGCAGCACGCGCGCCGCCACCCCGATTGCCGCCGCCACCGCCGCCAGCGCCAGGAACGGCACCGCCGGGAGCCCCGGCACCAGGCCGAGCAAGGCGAGCAGGCCCGCGGCGGTGAAGAACGCGCGCGGCTCCGCCCCGAGCTGCCGGCCGATGTCATCGCCGACCGCGCGCTCGCCATCGGCCGAGGCCACCCGCGTCACCACCAGCGCCGCCGCCAGCGCGACGAGCAGGGCCGGCACCTGCACCACCAGCCCGTCGCCGATCGCCTGGATCGCGTAGATCGACGCCGCCTCGCGCGCCGGCAGCCCGCGCTCGCCCATGCCGACCAGCATGCCGCCCGCCAGGTTGACGACGACGATCAGGATCGCCGCCACCACGTCGCCCTTGACGAACTTCATCGCGCCGTCGAGGGCGCCGTAGAGCTGCGACTGGCTGTCGAGCGCGGCCCGGCGGCGCGCAGCCTCCGCCGCGTCGATCGCGCCGGCCTTGAGGTCGGCGTCGATCGCGAGCTGCTTGCCCGGCAGGCCGTCGAGCGCGAAGCGGGCCGCGACCTCGGCGACCCGCTCGGCGCCGCGCGCGACGACCAGGTACTGCACGATCGTGATGACGGCGAACACGACCAGGCCGACGACGAGGTCGCCGCGCGCCACGAACCGCCCGAACGCGCGCACCACCTCGCCGCCGTCGGCGACCGACAGGATCCGCCGCGTGGTCGACACGTTGAGGCCGAGCCGGAACAGCGTCGCCAGCAGCACCAGCGTCGGCAGCGTGGTCAGCCGCGCCGGGCTCGGCGCGTACACCGCCGACAGCAGGATCACCACCGCCGACGTCAGGCTGACCGCCAGCAACCCGTCGATCGCCGCGCGCGGCAGCGGCACCAGCATCATCGCCACCACCGCGACGACGACGATCGCGAGCGCGACGTCTCCCCATCCTCGCCCTGGGCGGCCCGGCGGACTCATGCGACCGATTCTCACCCGCCGCTGTGACACTCCGGGCCCCGAGCCCGCCGCGTCGAGGGCGACCGCTCGCAGGCGCCCGCGCGAACCCTCGCTACGCCTCTTCCAGCTCGCTCTCGTCGAGCTCCATCACGTCGTCGTCGACGACGTCGCGCGGGCCGCCCAGGTGGCGGACCAGCGACAGGTGGACCTGGCTGCGGATGAGGCGCAGCACGCTGTCGAGCTCCTTCGGCGACACGTTGAGCCGCGTCTTCAGCGCGCCGAGCGTCGCCACCACCAGCGTCTCCTTCGCCTTCTCCAGCCAGCGGAACGCCGTCACCCGGTGCACCCGGTAGATGGCGCCGATCTCGTCGATGTTGAGGCCGTCGATGTGGTGGTAGCGGAGCAGCGTCTGCTCGCGCGGGCCGAGCTGCGCCATCGCGTCGGCGAACGCCGCCCGGAACTCGGCGGCGTACGTCCGCTTCATGTACTCGATCTCGGGGTCGTCGCCCGGCATCGCGTGCTGCGCGATGAGCTGATCGTCGTCGGTGAGGACCTCGTGCTTGCCCTTGCGCAGGTCGTTCAGGCAGGTGCGCACCGCGACCGAGCGCACCCAGCGGCGCAGGTCGCCGCGCCCCGCGTACTCGGCGATCTTGCCAGGCCCGCCGTCGCCGACGAACAGGCGCTGGCGGACGAGCTGCTTCACGTCGTTGGCGCGCGGCGGGCCGATGCGCATGCGCGCGAGCGCGATGTCGACCTCGCGCATGTAGTGGCGGTCGAACGCGGCCAGCGCGGTGCGATCGCCGGTCGCGCACGCGCACGCGAGGTAGAGATCGCCGGGCCGCAGGGTCGCGAGCGCGCCCGAGACGTCGCCCTCGCCGTCGAGCCGCGCGGCGATGAAGGCGATCAGCCGGACCGGCTCGACCGCGACGTCGGGCCACGCCGCGCGACCCTCCGCCACCAGCTCGAGGAGCCGGCGCGCGAGGTCGGGCACCGTCGACAGGTTGGCGCGCAGCGACGCGGGCGCGGCCTCGAGGAACGGCTGGACGAGGGCGGCGGCCTCCACGTGCGGGGATCACGCCACAACGGCCGCGCCGGCGCAATGGCCGTCCGGAGGCGCGCCCCCGTCGCTGCGCGCCGCCGTGCTACGATCCCCGGATGAGCGAAGTGCAGCGCCGGCCGCGCAAGCAGGGCGCCGAGCACTTCCTGAAGCTGGTGCGCGACCTGCCGGAGCCGAGCCCGCGGCTCCTCTACCAGCAGCTCGAGGAGCTGGGCTACCGCGGCCAGGATCTGGCGCGCCGCGCGCTCTGCCTGATGGCCTACCGCCACGTGCGGCGGGTCAAGCGCATCCACCTCGAGGGCGTCGACCGCGCCGAGCTGCCGCGCAAGGCCAACCTGCTGCTGGTCGGCCCGACCGGCTGCGGCAAGACCTACCTCGTCGAGCTGCTGTTCCAGCGGCTCCTGCGCCTGCCGATGGCGCTCGTCGACATCACGACGTACAGCGAGACCGGCTACGTCGGCCAGGACCCGTCGGCGATCCTGACCCGGCTGGTCCACGCCGCCGACGACAACCCGCTGCTCGCGTCGATCGGCATCGTCTGCATCGACGAGCTCGACAAGATCGCGTCGGGCCAGAACAGCGCGCTGTTCGCCGGCGCCGGCACCACCAAGGACGTCACCGGCATGGGCGTCCAGCGCGAGCTGCTGAAGATGCTCGAGGCGAGCGAGGTCGTGGTGCCGCTCGAGCTCGGCCACACGAGCTACTCGGACCACGTCGTGATGTCGACCGCCGACGTCGCGTTCGTCGCCTGCGGCGCGTTCAGCGGCTTCCAGCAGGTCGCGCGGCGGCGCGGCAGCCGCGACCACCTCGGCTTCGGCAAGAGCGCGCCGCGCGGCATCGACCCCGACGCGATCGCGGTCGACTTCGCGCCCGAGCAGGTCGAGAACGTCGGCAACTTCCAGGCGTACGGCTTCCTGCCCGAGCTGATCGCGCGCTTCACCCGCATCGTGCCGTTCAAGGCGCTCGACCGCGGCACGCTGAAGGAGATCCTGCGCGGCGACGTCATCGCGCGGGTGACCCGCGAGTTCCGCGGCGAGGGGCTGGCGCTCGACGTCGACGAGGCGGTGCTCGATCACATCGTCGACCTCGCGCTGCGGCGCGAGACCGGCGCGCGCGGGCTGGTCGCCAGCCTGGCGCGGCAGCTCGAGGACGTGGCGTTCACCTCGTTCGGCCACGACACCGGCGCCACCGTGCGCGTGCGAGTGGTCGGCGGCGAGCTGGTCGCCGAGCTCGCCTGACGCCCCGAGCGCAGCTCGGGCCGGGGTTGTTCTGTGTGGAGATCGG
>DASZXE010000578.1:0-7298 GCA_035546475.1 Kofleriaceae bacterium | reverse complement strand
CGGCCTCGGCGACGTGGGCGCGCGCGGCGTCGAGGCGGCGCGCCCGCTGGTGACCGATCGGCACCGGCACCTCCAGCGCCAGCGACGGCTCCCACTCGCCGATCGTGTCGGTGCCGGCCAGCGTGTGGACGCCCGACAGCTCGATCGACGGGTTCGGCCGCAGGCCGGCGTCGACGAGGTCCGCGCCGGCGACGTCGAGGTCCGCGCGCGTCGCCGCCAGCCGCGGGCTGCGCGCCCGGTAGAGCGCGACCGCATCGTCGACGGTGACGTCCGCCGCGGCCGCGGCCGCGGCCGCCGGTGCGTCCTCCGCGCGCGCCGGTCCGGCCGCCACTGCCAGCCACACCGCCGCCATCCATCGGCCCGCCCTCACGACGCCTCCTCGACGATCGCGATCGGCGTCCGCCGCGCGAGCAGCCGGTAGATCACCGGCAGGAGCGTCAACGCGACGACCAGCGTCGTCACCATGCCGCCGATGATCACGACCGCGAACGGCCGCTGCGTCTCGCTGCCGACCGCGTGCGACGTCGCCATCGGCATCAGGCCGAGGATCGCGAGCAAGGCCGCCATCACCAGCGCGCGGAACCGCTCGGTCGCCCCCGCGATCAGCGCCTCGCCGAGCGGCTGGCCGGCGCGCCGCTGCCCCTCGATCGCCGACACGACCAGGAGCCCCGCCAGCGACACCTGCCCGAGCAGCGCGATGAAGCCGACCGCCGCGCTCACCGACAGCGGGATGCCGGCGACCTTCAGCCCGAAGACGCCGCCGGTCAGCGCGAACGGCGCGATCGCCAGCACGGTGAACGCGCTGCGCGCCGAGCCGAGCGCCGAGAACAGCAGCACCAGCACGATGACCAGCGCGATCGGCACCACCACCTCGAGCCGCGCCATCGCGCGCCGCTGGTTCTCGAACTCGCCGCCCCACACGAAGTAGTGCCCGTCGGGCGGCTTGACCCGCTCGGCGACGATCCGCTGCGCGTCGTGGATCACCGAGCCGAGGTCGCGGCCCTGCACGTTGAACTTGAGCGACGCCACCCGCTGGTTCGCCTCGTGGTTGATCGCCGCGCGCCCGCTGGCGACGTCGATGTGGGCGAGGTCGCGCAGCGGCACCTGGCCGCCGTCGGCGGTCGGCACCGCCAGCTCGCCGATCTGCGCCGCGTCGCCGCGCTCCGACGCCGGCAGGCCGACCCGGATCGGCACCAGCCGCTCGTCCTGCCAGAGGCTGGTCACCACCTTGCCGGCGAGCGCGGTCTCGATCAGGTCCTGCGCGTCGCCGACCGCGATGCCGCCGCGCGCGAGCGCCTGCCGGTCGAGATCGATCTGGAGCTGCGGCACCATCGAGTCGCGGTAGAGCTCGAGGTCGACGATGCCGGGCACGGTCGCCAGCGCGGCGCGCGCCTGCTCGAGCGACGTCCGCATCGCCTCGAGGTCGGTGCCGAAGATCTTCAGCACCACCTGGCCGCGCACGCCCGACACCGCCTCCTCGACGTTGTCCTTGATCGGCTGCGAGAAGTTGTAGCGGACGCCGGGGATCTGCTCGAGCGACGCGCGCATCTCGTCGAGCAGCCGGTCCTTGGTCAGCCCGCGCCGCCACGCCTCGCGCGGCTTCAGGCGGACGAACGTCTCGCTCATGTTGATGCCCTCGTTGTCGGTGCCGTCCTCGGGCCGGCCGTGCTCCGACATCACCGCGATCACCTCCGGGAACTGCGCGAGCCGCCGGCGGACGTCGACCAGCAGCTCGCGGCTGCGCTCGTGCGAGATGCTCGGCGGCATCTCGACGAAGACCACCAGGTCGCCCTCGTCGAGCTCGGGCAGGAACTCCTTGCCGACGTGGCGGCTGACCGCGCCGGCGCCGACCAGCAGCACGAGCGCCGCCGCCAGCGTGATCGGCCACCGCCGCACGGCCGCGGTGACGACGCGGCGGTAGCGGCGCTGCAGCCACTCGATCCAGCGCGGCTCGCGGGTGGCGCCGTCGCGCGGCCGCACCGCCAGCGCGCACAGGGCCGGCACCAGCGTCAGCGCGACCACCAGCGCGCCGACCAGCGCGAACGTGTAGGTCAGCGCCAGCGGCCGGAAGATGCGGCCCTCGACGCGCTGGAGGGTGAAGACCGGGATGAGCGCGGCGATGATGATCGCCATCGAGTAGAAGGTCGGGCGCGACACGTCGAACGCCGCGTGGCCGACCAGCGCCAGCACCTCGCGGTGCGTGCGCGGCTGCGACTCGCGCGCCGCGTGGATGACGTGCTCGACGAGGATGACCGCGCCGTCGACGAGGATGCCGAAGTCGATCGCCCCCATCGAGATCAGGTTGGCGGGCAGGCCGATCGCGTGGAGGCCGATGAAGGCGCCGAGCAGCGCGACCGGGATGACGCTGACGACGATCAGCGAGCCGCGCAGCGTGCGCAGGAACAGCCAGGTCACGCCGAGGATGAGCAGCGCGCCGAACAGCAGGTTGTGGTGGACGGTGCCGAGCGTGTGATCGACGAGCGTCGTGCGGTCGTAGAACGGCTCGAGCTTCATGCCGGCCGGCAGGATCTTGTCGTTGAGCTCGCGCACCCGCTCGTGGACGCCGGCGAGCACGCGGCTCGGGTTCTCGCCGCGGCGGAGCAGGACGAAGCCCTCGACGACCTCGGGCACCTCGCCGAGGCCGACGTCGCCGCGGCGCGGCGTGCCCGACAGCACGAGGCGGGCGACGTCGCCGACGGTGACCGGCGTGCCGCCGCGGCTGGCCAGCACGACGTCCTGGACGTCGCGCGGCGTCTTCAGGTAGCCGATGCCGCGCACGACCATCTCCTGCTCGCCGTGGCGGAGGAAGCCGCCGCCGACGTTCTTGTTCGACGCCTCGAGCGCGCGGGTGACGTCGGCGAGCGACAGGTCGTACGCGCGCAGGCGCAGCGGATCGACCTCGACGTGGATCTCGGGGATGAAGCCGCCGAACGAGACGACGTCGGCGACGCCCGGCACCTGGCGGAACTGCGGGCCGACCGTCCAGTCGAGCTCGGAGCGGAGCTGCTGCAGCGTGTGGCGGTCGCTGGCGAGCCGGAACTGGTAGATCTCGCCGAGCGGCGTGTCCTCGGGGCCGAGCACCGCGCTGACGCCGTCGGGCAGCTCGGCGTCGGCGATCCGCTCGGCGACCCGGGTGCGGGCGCGGAACGCGTCGACGCCGTCGTCGAACGTCAGGTAGACGAGCGACAGCCCGAACAGGCTCTCCGAGCGCATCGAGATCACCTCGGGCGTGCCGTTCAGCTCGCGCTCGAGCGGCAGCGTGACCTGCTTCTCGACCTCCTCGGGGGCGAGCCCGGGCGCCTTCGCGATCACGTTGATCTGGTAGTTGGTGACGTCGGGGAACGCCTCGATCGGCGTCTGCTGGTAGGCGTGAAAGCCGTAGACGGCGACGCCGAGCGTGAACACCAGCACCGCCACCCGCCGGTCGACGCACAGGTCGATGAGCTTCTTCAGCATGGGCGCCAGAGGTGCGCTAGAGGAGCTGCTCGGCAGCGTTGTCGATGAGGAGCGCGCCCGAGACGACGACCTGGTCGCCGACGTCGAGCCCGGCCAGCACCTGCACCTTGCCGTCGACCGAGCGGCCGATCGCGACGTCGCGCGCGGTGTAGCGGCCGTCCTTGCCCTCGACGTAGACGACGTAGCGCTTGCCGTCCTCGACGAGCACCGCCTCCGCCGGCAGCACGATCGCCTGGCCGGCCGGCGCGTCGATGGTGGCGCGCGCGAACATGCCGGGGCGGATCGCGCCGCCGGTGTCGTCGAGGCCGATGTAGACCGGCGCGGTGCGCAGGCTGCCGGTGAGCGCCGAGCCGATCGCGACCACGTGGCCCTGGCGCGGGTGGTCGTCGCTCGGCAGCTCGACGCGGGCGGTGGCGCCGACGTGGACCTGCGCCAGGTCGCGCTCGAACACCTCGGCCTCGACCCACAGCGCGTCGGGGTTGCCGAGCTCGATCAGCGGCTCGCCGCCCGGCTCGGCCATGCTGCCGACGGTGGCGTGGCGCGCGATCACGGTGCCGTCGATCGGGGCCCGCAGGATCAGCACGCCGCCGCCGCCGTCGCCGAGCAGCGTCGCGGCGGTGCGCGCGCGGGCCAGCTCGGCGTCCGCCTGGCGGACACGTTCCTGCGCGGCGACCCGATCGGTATCGACGCCGACGCCCGCCGCGCTCATCTGCTCCTGGCGGGTCAGCTCGCGGTGGGCGGCGTCGGCCTCGGCCTGGGCGGCGGCGGCGCCGGCGCGCGCGGCGGCGGCGTCGGTCGACGACAGCGTGATCAGCGGCTGGCCCGCCTTCACCCGGTCGCCGGTCTGCACGTGGATCGCGGTGACCCGGCCGGCGACCGGCACGTCGACCTGCGAGACCGCGCCGTCGCGGAAGGCGACCTTCGCCGGCGCGCGCACCGCGGGTACGTCGGTCTCGTAGGCGACCGCGCGGGTCTTCACGTACGGCTGCGACCGAGGGTCGACGGTGCGCGCGTGGTCGGGCGCCTCCGTCGACGGCGGCGGCGAGAAGGTGGGCGAGGGCTCGGCGGCCGCCGAGCAGGCGGCGAGGCCGAGGAGGACGGCACACATCTGGAAGGGACGCACGCCGGCCGGCCCTTCCATCCTCCGTGCCAGCGCAACTGCGCGGCACGATTCGATCGACGGCCGACATTTTTGCCCCACGTGGGGCGGTTCTGTTTCCGGTGTCCATCCGCCTCCGCTTCACCCTCGCGCTCACCGTCGTCGGCCTGGTGCTGTTCGGCACCTACGCCGTGTGGAGCTACCACAGCGAGCACCAGGACCTCCGCGCGTCGGCGACCAAGGAGATCCGCATCGTCGGCCGCTCGCTCGAGACGTCGCTCGGCAACGCGCTCCGCGATCAGCAGCGCGCCGACGTCGAGGAGACGCTGACGACGCTGGCCGCGATCCAGCCGGACCTGGCGATCCACATCCACGACGCCGCCGGCCGGCCGATCGCGCACTCGCGGGGCGCGGCCGCCGACGAGGCCACCGAGCGGCGGATCGCGGCCGCCGCCCGCAGCGGCGCCGAGACGGTGGCGTTCGAGCCCGCCGGCGAGCCGACCTCCCTCGTCTTCACCGGACCGCTGACCGCCGACGACGGCAGCCTGCTCGGCGTGGTCGCGGTCGTGCGGCCGATCGACGATCTGGTCGCCGACCTCGCCCGCACGCGCGACCGGCTGGTGCTGACGGTCGTCGTCTTCCTGGTGGTGACGCCGGTGGCCGGGCTCGTGCTCGGCACGATCCAGGTCACGCGGCCGATCGCGCGGCTGCTCGCCGGCGTGCGGCAGGTGCGCGAGGGCGACTTCCGCGCGCGCGTGCAGATCGACCACCGCGACGAGATTGGCAAGCTCGCCGACGAGTTCAACGCGATGCTCGGCGTGCTCGACGCGTCGCGCACCCGCACCGAGGCGGAGGCCGACGCCCGCTCGCGCCTCGAGGCGGGCCTGCAGCGCGTCGACAAGCTGGTGACGATCGGCCAGCTCTCGGCGGGGCTCGCCCACGAGATCGGCTCGCCGCTGCAGGTGCTGTCGGGGCGGGCGTCGGCGCTCGTCGAGCACGCCGATCCGGAGGTGCGCCGCCAGGCCGGGCTGCTCGTCGCGCAGTGCGACCGGATCACCCGCGTCGTCGATCAGCTCCTGTCGTTCGGCCGGCGGCGGCCGGCGGTGGTCGGGCCGTGCGACCTGGCGGTGCCGGTCGGCGCGGTGATCGATCTGCTCGCCGGCGAGGCGCGCCGCCGCGGGGTGACGCTCGAGCTGGCCGCCGGCGGCGGGCCGCACCGGATCGTCGGCGACGTCGATCAGCTCCAGCAGGTCGCGCTCAACCTGGTGCGCAACGCGCTGCAGGTGACCCCGCGCGGCGGCGCGATCGCGGTGCGGATCGACGAGGCGGACGGCCGCGTGCGGCTGTGCGTCGGCGACACCGGGCCGGGCGTCGATCCGGCCAGCGTCGATCGGCTGTTCGAGCCGTTCTTCACCACCCGCGCGTCCGACGGCGGCACCGGCCTCGGCCTCGCCGTCGTGCGGGCGATCGCCGACGAGCACCGGGCGGCGATCGACGTCCGCGCCCGTGCCGGCGGCGGCGCCGAGTTCCTGGTCAGCTTCCCCGCCTCCCCGGAGTCCGCCCATGCCTGATCGCGCGCGCCTGCTCCTCGTCGACGACGACCGCACCGTGGTCGACTACCTGCTCGAGGTGCTCGCCTCGCGCTACGACGTCACCGGCGAGACCTCGCCGCGCGCCGCCCTCGAGCGCGTGCGCACCGGCGACTTCGACGTCGTCATCACCGACGTCGAGATGCCCGGCATGCGCGGCCCCGAGCTGATGGCCGCCATCCTCGAGGAGAAGCCGCGCCAGGCGGTGCTGGTGGTGACCGCGTTCGGCAGCATCGAGCTCGCGGTCGAGACGGTGCGGGCCGGCGCGTGCGACTTCGTGGCCAAGCCGTTCAAGCTCGAGACGCTGATGGTGGCGATCGAGCGGGCGCTGCGCGAGCGGACGATGCGGCGCGAGATCGTCCGCCTGCGCCGCGACCTCGGCGAGGGCGACGAGCAGCCGCTGGTGGCGCGCTCGCCGGCGATGGCGCGCGTGCTCGAGCTCGCCCGCCGCGCCGCGCGCTCCGACGCGACGGTGCTGGTCACCGGCGAGAGCGGCGTCGGCAAGGGCGCGCTGGCCCGCTGGATCCACGAGCGGAGCCGCCGCCGCGACGGGCCGCTCGTGCAGATCAACTGCGCGGCGCTGCCGGCGGCGCTCGTCGAGGCCGAGCTGTTCGGCGTCCGGCGCGGCGCGTTCACCGACGCGCGCGAGTCGCGGGACGGCCTGTTCGTCGAGGCGTCGGGCGGCACCCTGTTCCTCGACGAGATCGGCGACATGCCGCTCGAGGTGCAGGCGAAGCTGTTGTCGGTGCTGGAGCAGGGCCGGGTGCGGCCGCTCGGCGGCGCCGCCGAGATCGACGTCGACGTGCGCCTCATCGCCGCGACCAACCGCGACCTCGGCGAGGCGATCCGCGCCGGCCGCTTCCGCAGCGACCTCTACTTCCGCATCGACGTGGTGCCGATCGAGGTGCCTCCCTTGCGCGCGCGGCCGGCCGACATCCCCGCGCTGGTCGACACCTTCCTCGGGCGCGCGGCGCGCGGCGGGCGCGGGCCGGTCGGCATCAGCGACGAGGCGATGCGCTGGCTGTGCGCGCAGGCGTGGCCGGGCAACGTCCGCGAGCTGGCCAACGCGGTCGAACGGGCGGTGGCGCTCAGCGACCACGACACCATCGTGCTCGACGATGTCGCCGGGGCCGCGCGGCCCGCGCCGCCGCGCG
>DASZXE010000577.1:0-9996 GCA_035546475.1 Kofleriaceae bacterium | reverse complement strand
CGGCACCGTCCAGGGCTACGGGGCGGGCGCCGGCATGGGCGCCGCGTCGCCGGCGCTGCCGTCGGCGCCGCTGCCCGCCGCCGACGAGCGGCCGTGGGCGCGCGGCGTCAGCGCCGATCGCCAGGACCGCGCGCTCGCGCTGTTCACGACCGGCAACGGCGCGCTGCAGGACGGCGACGCCGCCCGCGCGATCGCCAGCTACCGCCAGGCGCTCGCCCGGTGGAACCACCCGGCGATCCACTACAACCTCGCCGTCGCGCTGCTCCAGCAGGGCGACCGCGACCAGGCCGCGGCCGAGCTCCGCGCGGCGCTCGCCTACCCGGCGGCGCTCGGCGCCGACAAGACGGCCACCGCGAAGAAGCAGCTCGCGCAGCTCGCCGGCGCGCCGCCCTGATCAGCCGAGCCGCGCCATGAACTCCTCGGCGTGCTGCGCGAGCAGGCCGCCGAGCATGTGGAACTCGAGGTAGGCGCGGGCCACGTCGCGCGCGCCGTCGAGCGGCGCCGCCGCGCCGTCGAGCGTGACCTCGGTCTCCTCGCCGGCGACGCGGAAGCCGAACGTCTGCCCCTTGCCGAGCCCGCGCTCGCGCAACGGCGCCAGCAGCGGCACCTGATCGAGCCCGAACAGGTACGCGTCGCGCTTGATCACCTCCGGCAGCCAGCGATCCGACAGCGCGGTGATCTTCACCTCGAAGCCGCCGCGCGCGAGCAACGCCGGCACGGTCAGCCCGCGCAGCTCGCCCGCCGGCAGGAGCGACCGGAGCTCCGCGCGCACGAGCATCATGCCGAGGCCGAGCCGCGACAGCCCGAAGCCCATCGTCAGGTCCGCCATCGTGAAGCCGGGCGTGGCGCCGGGCGGCGGCAACCTGCGCGCGCGCATCGCCATCATCGCCTTGATCAGCCGGTGCTTGAACGGCGGGTGGACGATGAGCGCCATCGCCCGCGCGCGGTCGAGCACGCGCGTGACCGACCTGCCGTCGTCGACGTCGACGTCGTAGACCTCGAGCTCCGCGTCGACCAGCCGGTCCTGCGTGCGCAGGTGGCGGTGAAAGTCGAGCGACACCTCGTCGCCGAGCTTCTGCACCTTCAGGTGCAGCGCGAACGGCAGGCGGCGGCCGTCGCCGGTGACGCCGTCGGCGAGGAAGGTGAGATCGGCGAGCACCGTCAGCTCGTCGTAGCGGCGGCGATCGCGGACCAGCACGTGGTTGCGCGCGAGGTCGACGGTGACCACCGCGTCGCCGCCGACGACGATGCGGTTCGACGCGAACGCGCCGCGGCTGCCGACGCCGGCGAACGGGCAGCGCACCCGGCCGTCGAGGTGGTAGATGCCGGCGCGCAGCTCGAGCGGCGGGTCGCTCACACCAGCCCTCCGAGCAGGCCGAGCTCCTCGTCGAGCGCGGCGACGAACCGGTCGAGGACGTCGTCGGGGATGTCGAAGCGCGGCAGCAGGCGGAGGATCCGCCAGTCGTGGCCGCACGCGAAGCAGTAGAAGCCGCGCCGGTACATGCGGTGGCAGGTGATGACGCCGATCGTCGGCTGGCCGGCCAGCGCCTCGGCGCCGAAGTGCTCGAACGTGAGCCACGGATGATCGGTGGCGTGGAGCGCGATGCCGACCAGCACGCCGGCGCCGCGCACCTCGTCGAACAGGGCGTGGCGGGCGAGCGTGCGCTCGAGCCGGGCGCGCAGGCGGACGCCGCGGGCCGCGTTGCCGGCGATGACGTCGTCGGTGAGCAGGTCGAGCACCGCCAGCCCGGCGACGCAGGCGAGCGCGTGGCCGCCGAACGTCGTGTTGTGCGCCTCCGCCGCCGCGTGGTGCTCGCCGTACGCGCGCTGGAACAGCTCGCCGCGGGTCAGCATCGCCGAGATCGGCACGAGCCCGCCGCCGAGGTGCTTGCCGAGCACGACCACGTCGGGGCGGCGCGGCCACGCCTCGCTGGCGAGGAAGCGGCCGGTGCGGCCGAGGCCGGTCTGGATCTCGTCGGCGACCAGCAGCGTGCCGTGGCGCGCGGTCAGCTCGCACGCGGCCTCGATGAACGCGGGCGGCTGGGCGTGGACGCCGCCCTCGAGCTGGATCGGCTCCAGCACGACCGCGGCGACGTCGCCGGCGGCCAGGAGCCGGGCGAGCGCGTCGACGTCGCCGCGCGCGATCGACGTCACCGCCGGCAGGTGCGGCGCGAACCGGTCGCGGAACATGCCCGGCTTCATGAGCGCGCAGCTCCCCATCGTGCAGCCGTGGTAGGCGCCGTCGATGGCGACGATGCCGGGCCGTCCGGTCGCCGCGCGCGCGAGCTTGATCGCCGCCTCGACGGCGCCGGAGCCGGAGTTGGCGAAGAAGACGTTGTCGTACGCGGGCCGCGGGCCGTCGAGCGTGCGGGCGCTCCGCTCGCACAGCGCGCGGGCGAGCCGCCCCGCCCACGGGTTCACCCGCGACGGGAACCAGTTCGGCTCGTCCGACGCGAGGAAGCGCTGCACCGCCGCGGTCACCGCCGGGTTGCGGTGGCCGAAGCTCTGCGTGCCGTGGAAGTCCTCGACGGCGCCCGCCGGCCCGACGAGCTGACCGCCGGCGGTGCCGGTGACCTCGATCGGCTCGCCCAGCAGCTCGGCGCGCGCGGTGACCAGCGGGTTCACGTAGCGGCGGTAGGCCTCGATGCCGTCGCGCAGGATCGATCGCGTCGCCAGCTCCGGCACCCGCCGACGCTACACCAGGATCAGGGCGGCGGCGCGGCGACGATCGGCGCCCACCGCGACCAGGCGAGGCCGGCGCCGCCGAGCGCGGTCAGCACCGCCGCCGCCGGGAAGACCGCGCCGACGATCGCCCCCGGCGCGGCGAGCCCGAGCAACGACGCGATCGCGAAGCCGCCGGTCGACGGCAGGTAGGCGAACGCCATCACGCGGCCGCGCGCGCCGTCGGGCGCCGACTCGGCGAGCGCGGCGAAGGCGAGCGCGAACACCGCCGACGCGAGGCCGTTGGCGAGCGCCCACGCGACGAGGAAGCCGGCGATGCCGTGGGTGAAGGCCGGGATCGGCCACGCCAGCGCCTCGGCGGCGGCGACCGCGATCGCGACCCGCCACACGCCGAGCCGATCGCCGAGCGCGCCGAGCGCCGGCGCGAGCGCGACGGTGGCGACGCCGCCGCCGGCCAGCACCCAGCCGATCCGCGTCGGCAGGTGGGCGGTCGGGAACCGCGCGCCGACGACGAGCGCGATGTAGAGGTTCGCGAGCATCCAGCCGCCGAACAGGCAGAAGAGCGTCGGGAAGAGGCGGCGCAGGCGCGGCGACCGGAGGAGGATGCCGACCGACTCGAGCGCGAGCACGAGCACGCCGCGCCGCTCGCGGGCGACGAAGTCGTCGCGGTAGCCGCCGGCGAGCGCGGCGGTCAGCACGAGCATCACCGCGGCGTCGACGGCGAGCAGGCGGTCGACGCCGTGCGCCTCGACGAGCGGGCCGCCGATCACCGGGCCGAGGAACGCGCCGAGCGGCGGCGCGCTGTTGAAGATCGCGAACGCGAGGCCGGCGCGGGCCGGCGACACCCGCTCGTTGATCGTCGCCATCATGAGGCCGCTGTTGCCCATCGCGAGGCTCATGAGCGTGCGGGCGGCGATGAACAGCGCCAGGTTGCCGGTCGCCGCGCCGAGCGCGCAGCCGAGCGCGTAGGCGACGAACGAGCGCACGATCACCGGCTTGCGCGCGTGGCGATCGGCGAGCGCGCCCCACAGCGGCAGCGTGCCGAGGCCGATCGCGGTCGCGACCAGCGTCGACAGGCCGGTCCAGGTCGCGACCCCGCCGGGCGCGACGCCGAGCTCGCGCAGGCGCAGCGGCACGAAGGCGTTCATCTGGCCCCACAGCGCGGCCTCCAGCAGGCCGGCGACGGTGAACAGGGTCACCAGCCACGCGCCGCCCCGCGTCACGCGCGCGGCACCGGCCGGACCGCTGCCGCCACCGCTCGGAGCCATCATCGACCGCGCACGGTACCCGATCCGGCGGTGAAGAACCGGCGTCGCCCCCGCGTCGTACCTGCACCGTGACCCGGCAGATCTGCACGATCGATCGCGACGAGCTGCGGCGGTGGATCCCCGCCGGCTACCGGCCGGTCCTCCACCTGGCCGCCATGTTCGGCCTCGGCGCCGCGGCGATCGCCTGGCTCGCCGTCGCCGACATCGCGCACGCCCCGCTGCGCCACCTCTTGCTCGTGCCCGCGCTCCTCCTCGGCGCCAGCCTGCTCGAGTACGTCGCCCACCGCTGGGTCATGCACGCGCGCCACCGCCTGACCGAGCCCGCCTGGGCCGCGCACGTCGGCCGCCACCATCACTACTACCGGGCCGACGCGCCGACCTGGGACCGCGCGCGCGACATCTGGCTCATCCTCTTCTCGCCGATCGACGTCGTCGCGCTGGCGGCGATCGTCGGCGGCCCGCTCGCGCTCCTCTGGCACCTCGTCGGCGCGAGCGACGGCGCGCTGGTCGTCGCCACCTGCGTCGCCTACTTCCTCGCCTACGAGGCGCTCCACCTGACGTTCCACCTGCCCGACGGCCACCCGCTCCTGCGCGTGCGCGCGCTCGCCGCGAGGCGCGCCCACCACCTCCGCCACCACCAGCTCGCCGACACCCACGCGAACTACGCGGTCGTCCTCCCGCTGTGGGACCGCGTCTTCGGCACCGCGCGCGGTTGACCGCTGCCATGGGTCCGGGCGAATGGGTCTTCGTCGGGCTGGCGCCGCTGTGCGTGCTCGCCGAGCAGGTCGCGCCGCGCGTCGCCGGGCCGCCGCTCCTCGCCGCCGTCAACCGCCGCCGCATCATCTACCTGGCGGCGCGCGCGGTGGTCGGCGCCATCGCCGCGTTCGCGCTCGTCACGCTGACGCGGGGGTGGCGCGTGCCGTGGCGGCTCGACGCCGCCGGCGTCCCGTTCGCGGCCCGCTGCGCGCTCGCGCTCGTCCTCGTCGATCTCAAGCAGTACTGGGTCCACCGCGCCGACCACCGGGTCGCCTGGCTGTGGCGCTTCCACCGCGTGCACCACGCCGCCACCCCCCTCAACTGGCTGGCGTCGGCGGAGACCCACCTGCTCGCGGTCCTCGTCTTCCAGCTCGGCAGCTCGATCGTGCTCGTCTGGCTGGTCGGCCTCGATCCGGCGGCGTACCTGATCGGCGCGGTCGTGCCGTCGATGGTGATCGGCGCGCTCTTCGCCCACCTGAACGTCGACGTCCCGCGCGGCCCGCTGCCGTGGTGGGCGCGCGTCGTCAACACGCCGAACGTCCACGCGCGCCACCACGCGCGCCGCCCCGACCCGGCCAACTTCGCCGAGGTCCTCGTCCTCTGGGACGTCCTGTTCGGCACCTTCGAGGCGCCGGCCGCCACGCCGCCCGAGCTCGGCCTCGCCGGCGAGACGCTGCCCGACGGCATCGTCGCCGCCCAGCTCTCGCCGTTCCGCCGCGCCGGCCGGCCCCGCCGCTACTCGCCGCTCGACGGCTGATCGTCGGCCGGCGGTGCGGCCGGCGGCTCCTCGGCCGGCGGCGCGCTGCCCCGCGTGAACGTCACGACCTGCTGCCGGGCCTCGAGCACCAGCGAGCCGTCGCCCTGCGGCGCCAGCGCGAAGCCGAGGAACGGCGGTGTCGTCGTGAACAGCTTCACCGTCCGGTCGCGGTCGGTCTTCTTCGCGAGGCCGGTCGTCCACTCGCCGGCGTCGAGCTGGTACTCGCCCTTCTTCGCGATCGTGATCGTGCCGAGCCCCGGCGCCTGGTAGGTGCCGGCCAGCGCGGCCGCGAAGTCGTCGTCGACCGGCGCCAGGAGCTGGCTCTCGCGCAGCGCCGTCGTGCGGATCACGCCGAGCGCCGCGGTGAGCTGGCCCTGCGCCTGCGCGCGGCCGTCGAACGCGATCTCGAGGAAGCCCTGGCGCACGGCGGCGAGGAACGCGTTCGCCGTCGAGTAGTCGCTGGTCGCGCCCGCGTTGGTCAGCACGACCACGCCGACGTCCTGATCCGGCAGCATGAACAGGTCGCTCGTGAAGCCCATGGTGCCGCCGCCCTGGTGCAGGACGGTGACGCCGTGGTCGCTGGTGACCATGAGGCCGAGGCCGTACGAGCTCTCCTCGTCGATCTTCACGCCGGGCGCCCGGCGCGCGAGCAGCGCCTGCTCGCCGACGAGCGGCTTGCCGTGCCCGCGGGCGCCCTTGGCCAGCTCGACCAGCATGTAGCTCGCCAGGTCGCCGGCGGTCGACCACGCGCCGCGCGCCGGCGCCAGCCCCGCCGAGCCCTCCTCGTACGCGACCGGCAGCTCGACCCAGCCCTGGTCGAGGTTCTGTCCGTTCGGCGACGCGAAGTCGTGGCCGCCCGCCTTGCGGAAGTCGAACGTCGTGTGCCGCATCTTGAGCGGGTCGAGCACGAGCTTCTTCATCGCCTTGTCGAAGGCGACCGGCAGCTTGTCCTTGCCGTCGAACGCGTGGCCGGCCGCCCAGCCGCCGGCCGCCGTCATGAGGTCCGACGGCTGGTAGGTCTCGCCGAAGCCGGTCGGCGTCATCGTCGCCAGGCTGGCGAGCCGCTTGTCGGCGTCCCAGCCCTGGAACTCGAACGTCTGCTCGAGGTCCTGGCGGGGCAGGCCGGTGCACGCGCACAGCGTGTGCCGCACCTGCACGCGCGCGGTGTCGTCGGTGTTCGCGAGCGCGAAGCCGGGCAGGGCGCCGGCGAGCGGCGCGTCCCACGCGAGCTTGCCCTGATCGACCAGCCGCGCGACGAGGAACGACGTCAGCGCCGTCGTCGTGCCGCCGATCAGGAAGCGCGTGGACGCGGTGACCGGCTTGCGGGTGCGGATCGAGCGCACGCCGAAGCCCTGCGAGAAGACGACCTTGCCGCCGTGGACGATCGCGACCGCGGCGCCCGGCACGCCGGCCTGCGCTCGCGCCGCCTCGACGAGCGCGGCGAACCGCTTGAGGTGGTCCTTGTCGAGCGTCGCGGTGTTGTCGGCGTACGACTCGATCTCGAGGCCGGGCACCTTGAGGTCGTTCGCGATCGACGACGTCTGCGCGCCGCCGCGGGCGACCGCCGCCAGCTTGCCGTCGAGCGTGATGACGTGCCAGGTCGAGCCCTTCTTGCGGGCGAGCGCGACGACCAGCCGCGCGTCCTCGGCCCTGGTGACGTAGGTGACCTGGGTCTGGGCGTCCCAGCCGTCGCGGCCCGGGCTGTCGACGCTCTGGCGGATCGGCAGCGCGAAGCCGGGATCCAGCAGCTTCCAGGCGTCGAGGATGGCGACGTTCGCGTTGTCGACGTCGTCGATCGCCGACACGCCGATCGTGATGGCGCGCTCGGGGTCCTGCAGCCGGACCAGGTGCGGGCCCTGGGCGACGAACCAGCCCGACGGCACCGGGATGGTGGCGTCCCACTCGCTGTGCACCGGCGTGTCGGCGGTGAGTTGCTGCTCGTCGCCGAGCGTGGCGGCGACGCCCTCGGCGGGGCGGGGCGGCCGGTGGCCGGGGGTGACCGGCGGCGGCGCGGTCTCGGAGCCGGCGCCGGAGCCGGTGGTGTCGGTCGCCTCCTCGTCCTCGTCGTCCGGTTCCCGGACCTTCTTGCTCGACGACCCACACGACGCGACCAGCAGCACGGCAGCCAGCAGGGAGGCGATCCGCATGGATCCGGGATCGCGCGGAAGGCGCCGCGCGTCAAGCGAGCGGTCCCCCGATCGGGCGCACGGTCTGCGCGCGGCGGGCGACCTCGGCGGTCCTCGCACGGGCGCGCGGCTCGCGCCGTGATACAAGGCGTCGACCATGAGCGAGCGGGTGCCCGACGTCTCGATCGTCATCCCCGTCTACAACGAGGCGAGCATCCTGCGGGAGGCGGTGACCGAGCTGCGCAAGGGGCTGGGCGCGGTGCGCGCGGACCTCGGCGCGCCCGACCTCCAGTTCGAGATCCTCCTCGCCGAGAACGGCTCGCGCGACCGCACGGTCGACCTCGCGCGCGGCCTCGCCGACGAGATGCCCGACGTCCGCACCTTCTCGCTCGGCGAGCCGAACTACGGCAAGGCGCTGCGCCAGGGCATCCTGATGGCCCGCGGCGACCTCGTCATCTGCGACGAGATCGACCTGTGCGACACCGACTTCTACCGGCGCGCGCTCGCGCTCCTGCGCGCGCGCGGCTGCGACCTCGTCGTCGGCAGCAAGGCGATGCGCGGCGCCAAGGACCACCGGCCGATCCTGCGGCGGGCGGCCACCCGCGTCATCAACGAGATGCTGCGGCTCAGCCTCGACTTCCACGGCACCGACACCCACGGGCTCAAGGCGTTCCGCCGGGCGGTGCTCGAGCCGATCGTCCACGAGTGCGTGATCGATCGCGACCTGTTCGCGTCGGAGCTGGTGATCCGGGCCGGCCGCGCCGACGTCTCGATCATCGAGATCCCGGTCCGCCTCGAGGAGAAGCGGCCGCCGGCGATCAACCTGGTGCGCCGGGTGCCGGGCGTCCTGCGCGGGCTCGCCAAGCTGACCTGGGTCATCCGCTTCGGCGGCGAGCCCTGAGCGAGCGCCCGCGCGCGATGTCCCGCCAGCTCGCCGTCTCGATCGATCTCGATCCGGTGCCCTGCTACTACCGGATCCACGCGCTCGGCGAGCCGCCGCCGGAGCTGCGCGACGTCGTCATGCGGCGCGGGCTGCCGCGGCTGGCGGCGCTGCTCGCGGCGCGCGGGCTGCCGGCGACCTGGTTCGTCGTCGGCCACGATCTCGACGAGGCCGAGGTCGGCGCGCCGGCGGCGGCGGCGACCCGCGAGGCGCTGCGCGCCCGGGTCGAGGCGGGCGACGAGCTCGGCAACCACTCGCTGACCCACCCGTACGAGCTGGCGCGCCTCGGCGAGGCGGCGGTCGCCCGCGAGCTCGGCGGCTGCGACGACCGGCTGCGCGCGATCACCGGCCGGCCGATCGTCGGCTTCCGCGCGCCCGGCTACGACCTGTCGCCGCGGATGCTCGCCGAGCTGTCGCGCCGCGCGTACCTGTACGACTCGTCGATCTTCCCGGCGCCGGCCTACTACGCGGCGAAGGCGGCGGTGATGGCGGGGCTCGAGCTCTCCGGCCGGCCGAGCGGCGCGGTGATGACCGAGCCGCGCGCGCTGGCGGCGCCGACCACGCCGTACCGGCCGGCGATGGGCGCGCCGTGGCGGCGTGGGCAGGCGGCGGTCGTCGAGCTGCCGATCATGGTGACGCCGTGGCTGCGGCTGCCGGCGATCGGCACGACGCTGCTCACCATGCCGGCCTGGCTGCGCGCGCGGGTCCTGGCCGGCACCGCGCGGTCGGCGTTCTTCAACCTCGAGCTGCACGGCATCGACGCGTGCGACGCGGAGCTCGACGGCATCCCCGGCGAGCTGGTCGCGCGCCAGCCGGACCTCCGCCTGCCGCTCGACCGCAAGCTGGCGATCCTCGACGCGATCCTCGACGAGCTCACCCGCGACCGCGACGGCGTCACGCTGCGCACCGTCGCCGCCGCCGTCCAGCGCGGCCATCATTAGACGTCCAGACGCCAGTAGACGTCAGCCGGCGCCGGCGCCGCGCCTTCCCGCGCTTCCTATCGCCGCGACGTGATCGCCGCCCGCGCGAGCTCGTCGCAGCGCTCGTTCTCGACCACGCCGGCGTGGCCGGGCACCTTCACGAACCGCACGTCGGTGAACGACGCCAGCCGGTCGCGGATCTCGGCGACCAGGTCGGTGTTCGCCTTCGCCTTCCACCCGAGCGACAGCACGCCGATCGCGTAGCTCGAGTCGGTGTAGACCAGCACCGGCCGCTCGGTCGTGTCGAGCATGTCGAGCCCGCGCAGCACCGCCGTCAGCTCCGCGATGTTGTTCGTGCCGTGGCCGAGGTACTCCTTGTGCTCGCGGCGCAGGTCGCCGTCGAGGACGACGACGCCGAGCCCCGCCGGCCCCGGGTTGCCGGTGCAGGCGCCGTCGGTCCACACGTGCACCGCGTCGACCGGCAGCGGATCGGTGAGCGACAGCGTCTTGCCCAGCCGCCCGCGGCCGCGCGCCGGCGTGGTCGCCC
>DASZXE010000576.1:0-10062 GCA_035546475.1 Kofleriaceae bacterium | reverse complement strand
CGAGGTCGACCTGCTCGAGCGCGCGCACGAGCGTCGCGCCCGCACCGTAGTGCTTCGTGAGCCCGTGCGCGACGAGGACCTCCGGCGACACACCCGCCGGGGTTGCATCCCCGGTGCCATCGGGCGCGGGTCGAGCCGCGCCGCCGCCGCGCCGTCCACGCACGCCCTGCGGCGCGGCGCGCAAGCCCCGCAAGGCCTGCGCACCGCCTGCGCGCCGGCGCGGCGATCAGCGCGGCTGGTCGGGACCCTTGCGGGTGCCGACGTAGTACAGGCCGATCGCCATGAACGCGAACGGCACCAGCGGCCACCAGTTCGCGTTCGTGAAGAACGACACCCAGTGGCTGAAGTCGAACAGGTCGTCGACCTCGAACTGGAGGAGGCCCGCCTGGATGACGCCGGCGATCGAGCCGCCGGCGATCAGGCCCGAGGCCATCAGCATGCCCGGCGAGAACTCCGCCGACGCCGCGCTCTCCCCCTTGCGCTGGCGATCGACCAGCGTGCGGACGACGCCGCCGACGAAGATGCCGCCCGACGTCGCGATCGGCAGGTAGAGGCCGACCGCGAACGGCAGCGACGACACGCCGAGCAGCTCGAGGATGATCGCGATGAAGACGCCGATCAGCACGAGGCCCCACGGCAGGTTGCCGCCGAGCGTGCCGTCGATGATGAGGGCGAAGAGCTGCGCCTTCGGCGCGTCGAACTTGCTGACCTTGAGCCGCTCGTAGCCCGCGTAGCCGGTGTCGCTGATGAGGTAGTGGCCCTTGCCGAGCGGCCCGACGCCGCTTTCGAGGTCGACGACGTTGTACCGCTTGCGGTCCCAGCCGAGGTCGGTGCCGCTGACGGTGCCGACGTGCGCCTTGCGGAACTTCGCCTGCCCGCTGGCGTCGATGAGGTAGGTGCCGCTGTCGAGCCCCTTGCCGGTCGTCGCCGGATCCTCACTCGACACGATCGCCAGCCGGTAGCTGCCGCTGTCGGGGCCGGCCGCGGTGTCGGTCGCCGGGGTCAGGGCCGACGTCGGCAGGTCGACCGTCTCGGCCTTCGCCTTCGCGACCTGGCCGGCCGACATCGGCTCCGCCGTCGACGCCAGCCGGAAGCGCGGCACCCCGGCGTCGTCGACGAGGTAGGTGCCCGCCGGCACCGTCTCCTTGCCGGAGACGTGGACGCCGTCGGAGATCGCCAGCCGGTACGGCTTGCCGTCGGGGCCGGTGGCGGTGGTCGCGACCGGCGGCAGGGTCACCGCCTGCTTGACCGGCACCAGCTCGACGAGGTTCTTGCCCTCGATCGTCATGCCGGCGGGGAGCTGGACGCCGCGCGCCTTCAGCTTCCACGGATAGCCCTGGTCGACCGACGTGCTGACGAAGAACATCGGCGTGCCCTGCTCGTCGACGAGGTACTTGCCGCGGATGACCTCGTCGCCGCCGGTGTCGACGACGTGATCGCGCACCCACGCGACCTGGTAGACCTTGCCGTCGGGGGCCTTCGCCGTCTTCGCGGTCACCGTCAGGTGCACGCCCGGGTGGTCGACGACCTGGTACGTGTTGCGGGTGCCGAGGAACAGCAGCATCACGAAGCCGATCACGATCGCGCTCGAGATGACGCCGATCGCGATCGCGATCTGCTGCAGCCGCGGCGTCGCGCCGACCAGGTAGCCGGTCTTGAGGTCCTGCGAGATCGTGCCGCCGTTCGACGCGGCGACGCAGACCAGCGCCGCGGTCGACAGCGCCATCGCCTTGTAGCCGACACCGGTGCGGCCGATCAGCACGAACAGGCCGCAGGTGAGCAGCAGCGTCGCGATCGTCATGCCCGAGATCGGGTTCGACGAGCTGCCGATCTCGCCGGTGATGCGGCTCGACACGGTGACGAAGAAGAAGCCGAAGACGACGACGAGCAGCGCGGTGAGGAAGTCGATGTTGAGGATCGGCGCCGCGAAGATGGCGACCGCGAGCACGGCCGAGCCGCCGAGCACGACGGTCATCGGCAGGTCGCGCTCGGTGCGCAGCACGCGGTCGTTGCCGACCACTTTGGCCGCGCCGTCGTCACCCTTGATGTTGCCGAGGCCGCGGCGGAACGCGGACACGATCGTCGGGATCGAGCGGCCGAGCGCGATGAAGCCGCCCGCCGCGACCGCGCCGGCGCCGATGTAGAGGACGTAGTGGCCGCGGATGTCGTGCGGCGACATGGCGGCGACCTTGTCGCCGCCGAACATCGCGATGAGCGGGATGAGGACGAGGAAGGCGAGGATGCCGCCGCCGAGCATGTTGGCGGCGACCTTCGGGCCGATGATGTAGCCGACGCCGAGCATCGGCGCCGAGGTGTCGACCTCGATCGACGCCTTCTTCAGGTGGCCGCCGAGGTCGTTCTGGTAGGCCATGCCGTCGGGCGACCAGAACTTGGTGATGAGCTGCATCACGCCGTAGAAGAGGCCGACGAAGAAGCCGAGGAAGACGTTCTTGGCGTCGGTGCCGCCCTTCTCGCCGACGATGAGGACGTCGGCGCAGGCGGTGCCTTCCGGGTAGGTCAGCTTGCCGTGCTCCTTCACGATCAGGCCATGGCGGAGCGGGATCATCATGAGCACGCCGATCAGGCCGCCGAGCAGCGCGACCAGCAGCACGCGCAGGAGCTCGACCTCGAAGCCCATCAGGAGCAGCGAGGGCAGGGTGAACGCGACGCCGGCCGCCAGCGACTCGCCGGCGCTACCGGTCGTCTGCGCGATGTTGTTCTCGAGGATCGTGCCGCGCAGCTTGAGCCAGCGGAACAGGGTGATCGACAGCACCGCGACCGGGATGGACGCGGAGACCGTGAGGCCCACCTTGAGGCCGAGGTAGGTGGACGACGCGGCGAAGACGATGCCGAGGATCGCGCCCATGGCGACGGCCGGGACGGTCAGCTCCGGGATCGTCTTCTCGGGCGGGACCCACGGCTTGTGCTCGTGCGACTCGGGGTGATCGGACATGAGGCTCCCCGGGCCGGCGGACGGGGCCGACCCTTGCGACGATGAAACCGCGCGGCGACGGCCGGCGCAAGCGCCTGATCCGCGAAGCGGATCGCTCGGCGGCGACGGCTCGCGCCCAGCGGCGCGCCCAGCAGGATTCGAACCTGCGACCTACGGCTTAGAAGGCCGTTGCTCTATCCGGCTGAGCTATGGGCGCATGTCGTGGGCCGGTGGCGGCCCTGTCGGCCTCGTCGACGTTGTCGGCCTTGTCGGCCTTGTCGGCCTTGTCGGCCTTGTCGGCCTTGTCGGGGTGAGAGGATTCGAACCTCCGACACCCTGCTCCCAAAGCAGGTGCGCTACCAGGCTGCGCTACACCCCGCAGCGCTCGCGGGAGGCGAGCACCCCGGATGTAGCGGGATCCGGCGGGCCGCGCAAGGGGGGCTTCGGGGCGGCCGCGGGCGGGTTCAGTCGAGCGACAGCAGGTACGCCCGCAGCGCCGGCAGCAGCGCGGCCATCGCCCGCGCCCGGTGCGAGACGTGCCCCTTCGGTCCGAGCCCCGCCTCGCCGAAGGTCGCGCCGAGCTCCGGGCTGAAGAAGAGCGGGTCGTAGCCGAAGCCGCCGGTGCCGCGCGGCGCCTCGAGGATGACGCCCTCGCAGACGCCGTCCGCCGTCAGCAGCCGGTCGCCGAGCGGTCCGGCCGGATCGGCCACCGCGAGCGACGACCGGAAGCGGGCTGTCCGGCGATCGGACGGCACGCCGGCCAGGTCGCGCAGGAGCCGCGCGTTGTTGGCGGCGTCGTCGCCGTGGCGGCCGGCGTAGCGCGCGCTGTAGACGCCCGGCGCGCCGCCGAGCGCGTCGACCTCGAGGCCGCTGTCGTCGGCGAGCGCCGGCCAGCCGGTCGCCTCCGCCACCTCGCGCGCCTTCTTCGCCGCGTTGCCGGCGAAGGTGTCGGCGTCCTCGTCGACGTCGTCGATGGGGTGGCCGCGGCGCGCGGCGGCGTCGAGCACCGACAGCACCTCGACCGGCACACCGGCGAGCAGCTCGACGAGCTCGATCAGCTTCCCTCGATTGCGTGTCGCGAACACGAGTGGCCGTCGCATGGCAGCGAAGCATGCACGCATTCGGCGGCCGCGTGGCGAGCGGGATCGCGCCGGGCCGCGCCGGCCTCGTGCCGATCGTGTCAGGATGCTCGTCCCCGGCGCGGTCCTTGCCGCGCCCCGCGCCGTCCGCCCACGATCGCCGAGAGGGCTGTCATGCCCCGTCGTCCGAAGCTGCGCCGGGGCCGCGGGGCCGCGGTCAGAGGCCGACGACCGCGCACTGCGCGGCGACGAGCTGGCGGATGCCGACGGCGGCGAGGTCGAGCATCGCGTCGAGCTGGGCGCGCGAGAAGGCGTCGCCCTCGGCCGTGCCCTGCACCTCGATCAGCGCGCCGTCCGCGTTCATGACGACGTTGAGATCGACGTCCGCCTTCGAGTCCTCGACGTACGGCAGGTCGAGCACGACCTCGCCGCCGACGATGCCGACCGACACCGCGGCGACCGGCGGCCGCAGCGCCGACAGGTCGGTCAGCTCGCCGCGCGCGACCAGCGTCTTCAGGGCGAGGCCGATCGCGATCCACGCGCCGGTGATCGACGTGACCCGGGTGCCGCCGTCGGCCGACAGCACGTCGCAGTCGACGGTCACCGTGCGCTCGCCGAGCTTCTTCAGGTCGACCGCCGCCCGCAGCGCGCGGCCGATCAGCCGCTGGATCTCCTTGCCGCGCCCGCCGGGGTCGCGCTTGCTGCGGGTGTGGGTCGACCGCGGCAGCATCGCGTACTCCGCCGTGATCCAGCCCTGGCCCTTGCCGGCGAGGAACGGCGGCACGCCCGACTCGACCGAGGCCGAGCACAGCACCCAGGTGTCGCCGAGCTTCACCAGCGCCGAGCCCTCGGCGTGCTTCTGGAAACCGGGGATGATCTCGAGCTGCCGCAGCTCGTCCGCGCGTCGTCCGTCAGGTCACATCGCGGCACTCTACTGCAACGTCACTCCTTCGCGGCGAGCTGCGCCTCGATCCCCTTCGCGATCGCGTCGGCGAGCCTCGCCTGCACCGCCGGGTCGGCCAGCTCGCGCCCCTCGATCGGGTGATCGATGAAGCCGACCTCGACCAGCGCCGCCGGCATCGTCGCGCCGAGCAGCACGTGGTGCACCTCTTGCCGCACGCCGCGATCGCCGTCGGCGCCGCGCACCGCCCGCAGCTCGCGCTGGATCGCGAGCGCCAGCCCCGCCGACTCCCACTGCGCCGCGCCGCGCTCGACGTCGTCGAGCACCAGCGCC
Source organism: Kofleriaceae bacterium (assembly GCA_035546475.1). Classification (GTDB taxonomy): domain Bacteria; phylum Myxococcota_A; class Polyangia; order Haliangiales; family Haliangiaceae; genus UBA2376. The sequence continues at coordinate 4,817 of DASZXE010000576.1, read as the reverse complement.
GTCTCCTCGTCGAGGCCGGGGCGCGGCGTGCCGGCGTCGCTGCGCAGCGCGCGCCCGTCGATGTCGACCGCCGCCGGCGACAGCAGCCACGTCTCGAAGCCGCGCTGGCTGCGCGTCGGCGACGCGTTCGCGTGGATGCTGACGAACAGGTCGGCGCCGAGCTCGTTCGCCACCAGCATCCGGCGGCGCAGGGTCATCGTCGCGTCGCGGTCGCGGGTCAGGACGACGTGGACGCCGCTCGCCTCCAGCCGGTCGCGCACCGCGCGCGCCAGCAGGAGCGTGAGCTGCTTCTCGTGCAGCCCGGGGACGGCGCCGGTCGCGCCCGGGTTCGACCCGCCGTGGCCCGGATCGAGGACGACCGTCGGTGGCGGCGCGGCCACCGGCGCGGCCCCGGGCGCCGCCTCCGCGTGGCTGGCGAGGGCGGCGCACATCACGGCGGCAGCGACGACGGAGTGCCTCACGACATGTAGGATATCGTGCGTTCCCTGCCGGATGGCCACATTCTGGCGCGGTCCGCCCGCCGTCCTTGACCCAAGTGTCCGGGGACGCTAGCTTTTTCCCGTCGATGGATCGGGACCGGCGCTCTGCCTCGCTCCTGGAGCTGACCCTGCTCGGAGCGGTGACCGCCGAGGCCGTGATCGGCCGGGTGGTCAAGGAAGGGCTCGAGCCGCACCCGACCTTCATCCACGGCGTCGCCCAGACGATCGCGAAGCCGCTGTGGCTGCACGTGCTCGAGTCGGTCGCGATCTTCCTGCTCGACTTCGCCGCGCTGGTGGGCGTCGCCGCGCTGGTCGTGCGCGTCGTCGAGCTGGTGCGCCACCGGCCGGCGTCGCTCGCCGGCCGCCTCGACGCCGGCGTCGGCGTCCTGACCCTCGCGCTCGTCGCCGGCGCCGCCGCGGTCGCGGTCGCGCTGCCGTCGCCCGAGCCGGTGCAGGGCCTGCTGCACGGCGCGCTCGCCGCGGTCGCCGCCCACCAGATCGTCCGGGTGTGGGCGGGCAAGGCCGGCCTCGCCGCGCGCGTCGGCGTCACCGTCTGCGCCGCGCCGATCCTGCTGTACGGCGGCGCCTCGCTGCTCGCGCACACGATCTGGAGCGAGGACCAGCTCCTCGGCGGCGAGGTCAAGTACGAGCTCGCGCGCTGGGCGCGTGGCGCGCTCGTGCTGGCGGCGTTCGCGGCGCCGCTCTGCCTGTCGCCGCGCCCGTTCACGCGCCACGCGACGCGCATCTTCCCGTTCCTGGTCGCGGTCGTGGTCGCGACCCTCGGCGCGACGCTGCTCCGCTACGACTACTTCGAGACGGTGAAGGCCGCCAACCGCGTCTTCGGCCTCGAGCTGCGCACCGACGAGCTGCAGGAGGTGGTCGCGCTCTACCTGCTCGCCTTCGCGGCGGTGCTGTGGACGGTGACCGCCTGCCTCATCGCCGACGCGCCCGCGCGGCGCCGCATCGGCCTCGGCCTCACGCTGCTCGTGATGCTCGGCCAGAGCTTCGCGTGGCCGCTCGCGTTCGTCGCCGGCGCGGTCGGGCTCACGATGCTGGCCGACGGCGCGCTCGCGGTCGGCGCGCAGGAGCGCCACGAGTACGTGCCGGCCACCCCGCCGATCGACGACGAGGCGTGGCAGGGCTACGTCGGCCAGGTGGTCAGCGGGCTGCGCCGCGGCAGCGACGGCGTGCCGGTCAGCGCGGTCTCCGTGCGCGGCGAGGGCCAGAGCTCGTCGACGACCATCGTCACCGAGCGCCACGGCGTGCCGGTGCGCGTGCGGGTCGAGCGGGTCGCGCGCGCGGTGGTCGTGCTCGATCTCGTCTGCGGCCGCGAGGTCGAGGTCGGCCGCGCGGCGACCTGGAGCGTGCTCGCCCGCGCGGGCGCGCCGGCCGCGCGCGGCAGCCACCCGGAGCCGCCGGCCGCCGGCTCGCCGTTCCGCACCGACGACGTCGTCTTCGACGAGCGGTTCCGCGCGCGCGGCGATCGCGCGTCGCTCATGCAGCTCTTCGACGACGACCTGCGCGCGCGCGCCGCCGCCAGCCTCGGCGGGTGGCTGGCCTACTGGGAGGGCGTCGGCCTGCGCCACCGGGTCTTCCCCGGCGTCGGCGCGCCGCTCGATCAGCCGCTGCCGCTGTCGGATCTCGCGGTCCGCCGCAGCGCGCCGCCGGCCGCCGCCGACCGGCTGGTCGCGATCATCGAGCTGTGCAGCGAGCTCGCCGCGCGCGGGCTGCCGCTCGTCGACGAGCCGCAGGCGCTGGCCGCCGACGCCGACTGAGCGGCGGGCGGCGCGGCGCGGCGCGGCTACGCGCTCGACAGCCCGATGACGACGACGTAGTCGAGGTCGAACGGCGCGCCGGTCGGGTTGGTCAGCTCGACCTTGCCGTCGGAGATCATCAGCGCCGCGCGCCGCACGCTGATCTCCGCGTGGCCCTGCGGGTCGAGCGCGCACGTCCAGTTGCTGCGGCCGACGTCCAGCGTCATCGTGAACGCCGTCGTGCCGCCGAGCTGCGTCGACGCGGTGTCGGCGACGTTGTTGCCGGCGAGCAGGAGCCGCAGGTGCGCGTTGACGCTGGTGGTCTGCGTGCAGAAGAGGCCGCTGCCGCCGCTCTGGACCGCGGCGCCGATCGACGGCCCGATCGCCGTGATGATGCCGAGGCCGCGGCCGTGGATCACGACGACGACGTGGGCCGGGTAGGCCTGGCCGCTCGTGATCGAGCCGCCGGCCGGCAGGCGCAGCGCGTCGCCCGTCACCACCGGCACCCCGCTGGTCGACCAGCCGGTCAGCGGCCCGTGGAAGCCGTCGAACAGGACGATGCTGTTGCCTCGCCGGGTCGGCTCTGGATCGCACGCGTCGCCGACGCCGTCGCCGCCGTCCATCGTGTCCTCCTGCAGCGGGTTGGCGACGTGCGGGCAGTTGTCGACGGTGTCGGCGATGCCGTCGTCGTCCTCGTCGGGAGGCGGCGGGCCGTCGATCGGCGGTGGCGCGTCGATCGGCGGCGGCGCGTCGACGTCCGGCGGCGCCGGCGGCGCGACGCAGGTGTCGGCCAGCGCGCCGGCCCCGTCGCCGAAGCGGAGGCCGCCCTCGCAGGTCGGGTCGGCGAACGCGCACGCCGACGGCGGCGACACGCAGACGCCGTCGCCGCAGTCCTCGTCGCCGGCGCAGCGGTGGCCGGGCGAGGGCAGGCACCCGCCCGCCGACGCCGTCAGCGTCAGCGCGAGCGCGGCGAGCGAGCGGCGGCCTCGCATCCGCGCATCGTACTCCGGCCGCGGGCCCGGCCGCGGGCGCGCGCGCGGGTCAGTGCAGGCCCGGCGGCGGCTCCGGCGGCGTGCCGGGCGGCGGGGCCGGCATCACGTCGGGGATGTTGCCCGGCGTCGGCGGCATCGGCTGGGTCGCCGGCGGCGGCGGCGGCTCGACCGCCCGCAGGATCGGCGGCGCCTCGACGAGGATGTGGACCTCGATGCGGCGGTTCCGCGCGCGGCCCGACGGCGTCTTGTTGGTGTCGCGCGGCACGTCGGGGCCGTGGCCGACGGTGAGCATCCGCTCGGGCGAGATGCCCTTGGCCACCAGGTACTGGCGGACGGCGTCGGCGCGCTCGAGCGACAGCGCCAGGTTGCGGTCGCGCTTGCCGCGGTCGTCGGTGTGGCCCTCGATGCGGATCAGCACCGACGGGTGCTCCGACAGGATCTGGACCGCCTTGTCGAGCGTCGGCTTCGACGCCGGCCGGATCGTGGCGCGCGCGGTCGCGAAGGTGATGCCCTCGATCGCGCCGTTGAACTCCTGCACGACCGGCGGGATCTCGTCGGGGCAGCCGTCGTCGTCCTCGTAGCCGTTGCGCGTCTCCGGATCGTTCGGGCACCTGTCGTCGGTGTCGAGGACGCCGTCGCGGTCGTTGTCCGGATCCGGGCAGCCGTCGTCGTCCTGGAAGCCGTCCTTGTCCTCGGGCTCCTTGCTGCACGCGTCCTGCGACCCGACCAGGCCGTCGCCGTCCTCGTCGACCTCCGGGCAGCCGTCGTGGTCGTCGATGCCGTTGACGGTCTCCGGCTCGTCGGGGCAGTGGTCGTCCGGGTCGGCGATGCCGTCGCCGTCGCGGTCGCCGACGTCGGGGCAGCCGTCGTCGTCCTGGTAGCCGTTCTTCGTCTCCGGCTGGAGCGGGCAGGCGTCGACGCGGTCGAGGATGCCGTCGCCGTCGCGATCCGAATCGGCGGCGGGCCGCGCGGCGCGGTGGCCGAGCCCCCACGCCGTCGACAGGCCGGCCTGCAGCTCGAACGTCGACACCGCGCCCGAGCCGCGGCCGGCGGTGATGCCATGGCGCAGGTCGACGCGCAGGTCCCAGCGGCCCCGGTGTCCGAAGATCGGACGGGTGACGCCGGGGCCGTAGTAGAAGGCCGCGTCGGTGTCGCCGCTGACGAACGGCGAGCTGGTCATGATCGTCTCGCCGCCGACGCCGACGACGAGGTGCGGCGTCCACGCCGAGCGCGAGCGAAGCCGCGCGATCAGGTGCGCGCGCCAGCCGAGCACCGGCGCGAAGTACGACTTGCGGCCGCCCTCGTCCGACGAGCCGGTCGACGAGAACGCGAGCTTCGCCTCGGCCTCGACGCCGAGCTGCGGATCGAGCGACGAGCCGCGCGCGAGGTCGGGCAGGAAGATGAACGCCGCCCGCGCGCCGAGGAGGAACGAGGTGCCGGGGATCTGCTCGGGCGCCCACGAGTTGCCCAGCTCGATCTGGTCGCCGAAGTGGTCGAGGCCGAGGAAGCCGCCGACCTCGATCGAGCGCGCCGGCCCGTCGGGCAGCTCGCCGGCGGCAGGCGCCCCGGCGGGCGCGGGGGCGGGCGCGGGG
>DASZXE010000575.1:0-1952 GCA_035546475.1 Kofleriaceae bacterium | reverse complement strand
CGACGGGCAGCCGGTCGGCGCGCTCGCGCCCGGCGGCCGCGCGACCGTCGCGGTCCTGTTCGCCTCGTGGTGCCCGCACTGCCGCGACGAGATGCCGGTGCTCGCCGAGCTGGCGCGCCGCCACCCGGACGTGCGCGTGCTCGGCCTCAACTACCGGGGCCACGAGGAGTACGAACAGCGCGGCGACGCCGCCGCGGTGCGCGCGTTCGTCACCGGCTCGGCGCCGTGGCTGCGCGTCGTGCCCGCCGACGAGAGGCTGTGGCGCGCGCTCGGCCGCCCGGCGAAGGTGCCCACGATCTACGTCTTCGATCGCGGCGGCCGCCGCGTCCGCACCTTCGACCGGCGCCGCGAGGAGACCCCGGATCTCGCCGGCCTCGAGGCGGTGCTGCCGCCATGACGAGCGCCGGCGTTCGCGTGCACCTGATCGACGGCACGTACGAGCTGTTCCGGGCGTTCTTCGGGGCGCCGGCGGCGACGGTCGGCGGCGTCGAGGTCGGCGCGGCGCGCGGCCTGCTGCGCAGCTTCGCGGCGCTGCTCCGCTCGGGCGCGGTCACCCACGGCGCGGTCGCGTTCGATCACGTGATCGAGTCGTTCCGCAACGACCTGTTCGCCGGCTACAAGACCGGCGAGGGGCTCGACCCGGCGCTGTCCGGCCAGTTCGGGCTCGCCGAGGAGGTCTCGGCGGCGCTCGGCCTCGTCGTGTGGCCGATGATCGAGTTCGAGGCCGACGACGCGCTGGCGGCCGCGGCTGTCCGGCTGGCGGACGACCCGGCGGTGACGCGCGTGCTGGTGACGTCGCCCGACAAGGACCTCTGCCAGGTGGTGCGCGGCGACCGGGTCGTGACCTGGGACCGCCTGCGCGATCGCACCTTCGACGAGGCGGGCGTGCGCGAGCGGCTCGGCGTGGCGCCGTCGTCGGTGCCGGATCTGCTGGCGCTGGTCGGCGACGACGCCGACGGCATCCCCGGCCTGCCGCGGTGGGGCGCCAAGTCGGCGGCGGCCGTGCTGTCGCGCTACCCGCGGCTCGAGGAGATCCCGCTCGACGGCCGCTGGGACGTCGCCGTGCGCGGCGCGGCCACGCTGGCCGCCAGCCTGCGCGAGCACCGCGAGGAGGCGCTGCTCTACCGGACGCTGGCGACCTTGCGCACCGACGTGCCGATCGACGCGCGGCTGGAGACGCTGGCGTGGCGCGGGCCCGATCGACCGGCGCTCGCCGCGCTGTGCGAGCGGCTCGAGCTCACGCCGCCGGAGCTGTAGCGCGCCGCGCGCTCACTCCGCCGCGAGGTCGAGGCGGAGGTGCGCGGTGGTCGCCTTCGACGCGGCGGCGAAGCCGAGGCCGCGCAGCTCGCGCGCGAGGCAGGCGTCGGCGTCGGCGGCGCCGCCGGTGGCCCGGCTCGCGGTGACCTTGCCGCTCGCCGCCACCGTCAGCTCGAGCTCGAACGCGACGCCCGGGGCCGCGTCGCCGGCGCACGCGCGCAGCGCCTCCGCGCGGGCGCGCACCTTCGCGAGCACGATGTCACCGGCGAGGCCGCCGCGCACGTCGACGGCGGCGATCCGGGCCGTCACCGTCACCCGGCGCGCGAGCGCGAGGCCGCGCGGGGTCTCCTTCGACAGCCTGGTCTCGAGCGTCGGCTCGTCGCCGGAGCCCTTGTCGGCGTGCTCGGCGTGGTCTGCATCGTCCGCGTCCGCGGCGACGTCGGCCGCCGCGGCGCTGCCCGCGGCGCTGCCCGCGACGCTGCCCGCGCCGATCGACGGTTCGAGCGGCGGCGGCGGCGGTGGCGCCTCGTCGAGCGGAGCGAGCTCCTGATCCGCGTGGCGCGCGGCCGCGGTCTTCGCCGGACGATCCGACCGCGCTCCGTCGGCGCCGTCGTCCGCGGCGCCGCCACCCGGGGCCACCGCCATCGGCGCCGTCTGCGCCGCGGCCGCCGGCGCCATCGCCATCGACGGCGGTG
>DASZXE010000574.1:0-3188 GCA_035546475.1 Kofleriaceae bacterium | reverse complement strand
CGCCGACTACCGGCTGCGCGCGCGCCAGGCCGCGCCCGACCTCGCGTGACGCGCCGCGACGCCGGCGCCGCGCGGTCCGGCCTCCGGACGCGCCGACCCGAAAGCGCCGGTATCTTGAATGCCAAGGGCCCGGCCGCCGTCACTCTCGCGATGCGCCGACTTGACCCCCGCCGTTCACCGCGAGAGCTTTCGGTGATGCAACGCTCGTCGTCATCGCTGAGGTTCATGACGCTCGCGGCGCTCGTCTTCGGCCACGCAGGGGTGGCGTCGGCCGACGACACCGCCGACGCGCTGGCCAAGCTGCGTCAGGGCGCCGACTGCAGCAACCACAAGACCGCGCACAAGGACTGGTGCATGATCGAGTGGGACAAGGGCAAGGCGGCCGCGGTGAAGCCGGGCGTGATGGTCGGCCTGAGCGTCGGCATCGAGGCCGACACCGACGTCGCCACCGCGCTCACCGACGACGTCACGCCGGTGGTGCTGCGCATCGACAAGGACGGCCCGCAGCTCTCGGCGAACCTGCACGACGTCGAGGGCGCGCCCGGCATCACGACCAAGGACGTCGACGCGCTCGAGCAGGCCATCCACGACCGCCTGATCTCGAAGACGCACAAGGTCACGCTGGCGAAGCCGGTCAAGGCGTTCGTCGACAGCCTGAAGGGCCAGGGCACGCGCGCGCTGACCAAGGGCAAGGAGTCGTGGACGTGGAGCACCGGCCACAGCAACGCGGAGCTGCGGCTGGCCGGCAAGTACTGGGTCATCATCGAGACGCCCGAGGACGGCTCCGGCCGCGTCATCACGCTCCTCACCGACGACGTCAAGTAGCCACGGCCGCGCCCCGCGCCGGCAGGCGTCCGCGGGCAGGGAGCAGGTTCCTAGCGGTACTGGTTGCGGAGGAGCTCGCGCTCGAGGGCGCGGGCGAGCGCCAGGTTGATCGGCATTAGCTCGGGCGGGCCGTCGTCGGGATCGTGGGCCTCCTGCTGGACCTCGGCGAAGACCGGGGCGGCGCCGCCGGCGGCGAGGTACGCGCGGACGCGGTCGGGCGCCGCCGGATCGGCCGCCTTGTGCTCGCGGCAGATCGCCAGCTCGAGGGCGCCGTGCTTGTCGCGCACGGCGGCGAACGCGAAGAGCCGGCAGATGACCGGGCGGAGCGCGTAGACGGTGCAGCCACCGGGCAGGCGGCCGGGCGCGAACAGGACGCACGGGCCGGCGCCGGTCGCGCGCGCGCGGGCGAGCAAGGCTTCGGCCTCGCCCGACTCGATCGCCGCGCGCGCGATCGGCGCGACGTCGGAGACACTGACGTGCGGCGGGGTCCGCACGCAGCAGTTGCCGCAGCCGGTCGGGCACGCGAGGGCGGTGGCGCCGGCGACCGCGGCGGTCGCGGCGTCGGCGTCGCGGTAGATGGCGAGGCGGCGTGGGGTCATGACGGATCCACCCGGTAGACGTCGACGAGGCGGGCGCCGCCGGCGCGCGCGCTGAAGACGCGCACGGCGTTGGGCGGGATCGGGCACGGGCGCCAGCTCGGCTGGTAGTGGACGATCCAGCGGGCGGCGCGCGGATCGGCGACCGGCTCCCACAGGTCGCCGCGGAACCAGGTCAGGTGGATCGGCTCCACGCAGCTCCGGTGGACGCGATCGCCGGGCGCGGCGTGGGCGTTGACGTAGTCGATCGCGGCGGCGAGCCCCTCGCCCCACCAGGCGACCTCGAAGCGGCGCGCGCGGGCGACGCCGGCGGTGCCGCCGACCTGCTCGCCGTAGTAGTCGAGGTAATACGGCCGTATGCGCACGCAGACGATGGCGAGGTAGGCGACCAGCAGCGCGGCGGGGACGGCGCGCAGCGAGGGCGGGCGAGGCCAGCGGCGGCCGACGAGCTCGCCGAGCGCGACGACGCCGGCGCCGGCGAGGAGCGCGAGCACGAGCAAGGTCGGGATGACGTAGCGGACGCCGTCCTGGCGGACCGGCGAGAAGGCGACGCCGAGCGGCGCGATCGCCCACGCCGCCGCGATCAGGAGCGCCGGCCAGCGCGCGCGATCGCGGAGCCACGACAGCTTGCCGGCGACGGCCGCGACCAGCAGGCCGAGCGGCGCGGTCGCGAACAGGTAGACGACGAAGTACCAGCCGGGCGGCTCGTTCGTGATCGTGCCGAGGAACGGCTCGGCGGAGTGCGGCTGCTTGAGCTTCGCCCACGCCGCCTGGAGGTGGCCGATCGGATCCCACCAGAGCCGGGGCCAGAGGACGATCGAGGTGAGCGCGGCGGCGATCGGGATGACCGCGAGGCCGACCGCGATCGCCTGCGCGCGGCGCGTGCGCGGCGCGCCGAGGAGGATCGTCGCGCCGATCGCCGGCGCGGCGAGGACGTTGACGAAGCGGACCATGATGCCGGCGCCGAGGACCGCGCCGACGATCGCCATCCGCGCGATCAGCGTGCGCAGGACGGTGCGCTCCTGGTCCTCGGCTCCCGTCGCCGTGGCCGTGCCCGGTGCGCGCTTCTCGCCGATCCCGTCCCACACCCGCAAGGACGTCCACCACGCCAGCGCCCACGCGAGCGCGGTCGGCGCCTCGTGCCCGACGATCTGCCCGTGGGCGACGAGGTGCGGCGTCAGCGCGGCGACCAGGCCGGCCGCGATCCCCGTCGAAGGCCGGTGCAGCCTCGCCCCGATCGGCACCAGCAGCACGCACGCGAGCGACATGACGATCGCCGACACCGCGCGCGCCGGCCTGTAGCCGCCGCTCCACCACGCGCCGACGCCGGCCAGGTACTTCGTCACCGGCGGGTGCTGGTAGTTCCAGATCCAGGCGTCCTGGTGGAGGTCGCCGCCGACCAGGTTGTCGACGTCGTTGCGGCCCGCCGACCAGTACGTGTCCTCGTCCCACGTCTGCCCCTCGCCGCCCAGGCTGTCGAGCCGCACGACCAGCGCGAGCGCGAGCACGGCGAGCATGCCGAGCGCGACCGCCCGCGGCAGCGCGCGCAGCCTCGCGCGCGCGAGCCACAGCGCCAGCGCCGCGACGATGACGACGATCGCGAGCGCCGCCGCCGCGTCGGGCAGCGAGCGGTCGGGATGATCGAAGCGCGCCTCCGCCGCGGGCTGCGACGACAGCGCCGCCGCCGGCACGTACTCGGGCTCGCCGCGCCGCCCCGGCGGCAGCCAGAGGAGCCGCGCGCCCGCCGGCGCGACGAAGCGCACATCG
>DASZXE010000573.1:0-9439 GCA_035546475.1 Kofleriaceae bacterium | reverse complement strand
GCCCGCGCCGAAAAGCAGCGCGGCCGCGACGAGCCCCGTGGCGGGGACTCGCGGCGGCCGCCGCCCGACGCGCACGCCTTCGACGCGCCGCCGGTCTCGATCGTCGCCGGGACCGCGCCGTGGCACGCGCGCGGCCGCCGCGATCAGAGCTTCTTGCCCTGCGCGCGGAGGTCCTTGACCACCGCCGCGAGGCCGCGCTTGTCGATCGTCCGCATGCCGCGGGCGCTCACGCGCAGCGTGATCCAGCGCTTCTCGTCCTCGAGCCAGAAGCGCTTGGTGATGAGGTTGATCTCGAACCGCTTCTTGGTGTGGCGGTTCGAGTGGCTGACGTTGCAGCCCATGAGCGGCTTCTTGCCGGTGACTTCACACTCGCGCGACATGGCTTCCTCGGAGGTCGGTGACGGTCGAAGGGACCGGCAGGATCAGATCTTCGATTCCTTGAACTCGACGTGCTTGCGCACGACCGGGTCGTACTTCTTGAAGACCAGCTTGTCGGGGGTCCGCTTGCGGTTCTTCGAGGTGGTGTAGAAGTAGCCGGTGTCCGCGGTGGAGACGAGGCGGATGAGCTCGCGTCCCGATTTGGATTTCTTGCCCATGGCGTGCTCCGCAGTCAGTCGTGAACGGTGAGGCGCGCGCGGCAGGTCACCCGGCCGGCGAAGGGTCCGTCTTATGGCACACGCCCCGCGCGAATACAAGCGGCTGGCATCGCTCAGGATCCCCCGCCCGCCGCACGCGCCCCGGCCCCCGCAGGTCCGGCCTCCTCGATTCGAAAAACCGAATCGATTACGCCTGCCTGCGCCTGCCCGGGCGGCTGGCTTGACCCCCGGCCCGCCGCCGGGTACTCCCGGGCGGTGCAGGCCCTCGGCAACTACGTGAACGGGGCGTTCGTGCCGCCCACGGGCGACGCGCTCGTCTCTCACAACCCCGCGGCCGATGGTGCCGTCGTCTTCGAGACCGGCTTCACGGTGGAGGCGGTCGCCGCCGCCACCGCCGCCGCCGCCGCCGCCCAGCCGGCGTGGGCGCGGCTGTCGCTCGCCGAGCGGTTCGCCGTCCTCACCCGCTGGAAGGACGCGCTCGCCGCCCGCGCGAAGGACCTCGCCGACGCCATCGTCCTCGAGACGGGCAAGATCCGCTCCGAGGCGCAGCAGGAGGTGCAGACCGTCCTCGCGCGGTTCGACATCGCGCGCGGCCTCGCCGCCGCCGACCTGCGCGAGGGCCCGGTCGCCGGCTCGCCGCACGAGCAGCTCCGCTACCACCCGCTCGGCGTGGTCGCCGTCATCGGCCCGTACAACTACCCGATCCACCTCTGCAACGCGCACGTCATCCCGGCGCTGCTCACCGGCAACGCCGTCGTCGTCAAGCCGTCGGACCTGACCCCGCTCACCGGCCAGCGCTACGCCGAGGCCGCCCACGCCGCCGGCCTGCCGCCCGGCCTGTTCAACCTCGTCCAGGGCACCGGCGCCGTCGGCGCGGCGCTGGTCGCCGACCGCCGCGTGCACGGCCTCTGCTTCACCGGCAGCTACGCGGTCGGCCGCCGCATCCAGGAGGCCGCGCTCGATCGCCCCGAGCTGCTGGTCGCCCTCGAGATGGGCGGCAAGAACACCGTCGTCGTCCTCGACGACGCGCACATGCGGCAGGCGGCCCACGAGATCATCGTCGGCGGCTACCTGTCGGCCGGCCAGCGCTGCACCGCGACCGACCGCGTGCTCGTCCACCGCAAGGTCGCCGGCCCGCTCCTCGACGCGCTGCGCGCCGCGGTGCCGACGCTCCGCTTCGGCCACCCCGACGATCCGAACGTCTTCGCCGGCCCGCTGGTCTCGGCGGCCGCCCGCGATCGCTTCGAGCGCGCGCTCGCCGCCGGTCAGGCCGCCGGCGCCGAGCCGGTCGTCGCCGGCGCCCGCCTGCCGGGCGGCTTCTACCGCACCGCCTCGCTCCACGTGCTGCCCGACGGGCGCCACGCCGCCGCCGGCTACACCGACGTCGAGCTGTTCGGCCCCGACCTCGGCGTCGAGCTCATCGACGGCGACGACGAGGCGATCGCCGTCATCAACGCCAGCCCGTACGGCTTCGCCAACGCCGTCTTCACCGGGTCGAGCGAGCGCTTCGAGCGCATCTACCGCGAGACCACCGCCGGCATCCTCAACCGCAACCGCTCGACCAACCTGGCGTCGGCGCGGCTGCCGTTCGGCGGCACCGGCCGGAGCGGCAACTACCGGCCGGCCGGCTCGACGGCCCACCGCAACGTCGTGGTGCCGGTCGCCGTGCAGGACAACGTCATCGGCACCATCGCGACCCACCCGATGCTGGCCGATCACCTGCCGGCGCCCGACCTCGACCGCCTGGAGGCGCAGCACGCCGCCGAGGACGCCGCCGAGGCCGCCCGCACGCTGATCGACGATCCGCGCCCGCTGACGCTCCGCCGCCCGCCCGGCGGCAAGCTGCCGGTCTCCGACGCGTGGCTGGTCCGCCTCTACGCCGGCGACCGCGTCGTCAAGGACAAGAAGCCGGCCGTCTTCGATCACCTGCGGTCGGCCGGTCCGTGGTTCGTCTCGGTCGATCCCGAGCCGCTGTCGGTGCTCGACAGCATGAGCCAGACCGCGACGGTGTGCGGCGGCTTCGCCGAGGATCCGGTCGTCCAGGCGCTCGTCGAGGGCGGCTTCGGCGACACGCTCGCGCACAACGACGACACCGCCCTCGGCGAGACCTGGGCCGCCGCCGAGTACGCGGCGACGCTCCGCCACCTCGTCCCCGGCCTGCCGCACGTGACGTTCACCGCGTCGGGCGCCGAGGCCAACGAGAAGGCGCTCGCGCTCTGCCGCCTGAACAGCAAGCGGCCCGACGCGACGAAGGTGCTCGCCTTCGACGGCAGCTTCCACGGCCGCACGCTGCTCGCCCTGCACGCGACCCACTCTCCGTCGAAGCGGCTCGCGTTCGAGCTGGCCGGCTACGAGGCGACCTTCGCGCCGTTCCCGGTGTGGGCCGAGCCGGGCGACGAGCCGGCCGCGCCGTCGGGCTTCTACGCCGCGTGCGCCGCCGGCGACGTCGCCGAGCTGTCCGAGCGGTTCGGCGCCGAGAAGGAGGACCGGCTGCTCGCCGCCGAGGTCGCGAGCCTCATCCGCGTCGACGCCGCGCTGCGCGACGGCGCCTACTTCGCCGTCATCATCGAGCCGATGCAGTCGGAGGGCGGCGATCGCTACGCGACCGAGCGCTTCTTCCGCGCGCTGCGGCTGCTCACGCGCCACCACGACGTCCCGCTCGTCTTCGACGAGGTGCAGGTCGGCTTCGGCCTCGGCGGCACCTTCGCGTGGCACACCCGCTTCCGGCTGCTCACCCACCGCGGCCAGCCGGACGTGCCCGACGCGGTGACGTTCGCCAAGCGCGCGCAGGTCGGCGTCGTCATGTCGCGCTTCGAGGACCCCGAGCCGGCCAGCGCGCACAACGCGTCGCTGGTGCGCGGGCGCATCCACGCCGAGATGATGTCGACCGGCCACGCGGCCGCGCGCATCGAGAAGCTCGTCACCCCCCGGCTCGACGCGATCGCGCGCGCGTTCCCGCACCTGGTCGCCCACCCGCGCGCGTGCGGCTACGCGTTCGCGTTCGACCTGCCGACCGCGGCCCACCTCGACGCCTTCATCGGCCAGCGCTTCTGGCGGGGCGCGATCGTGTTCGCCGCCGGCACGCGGACCGCGCGCTACCGGCTGTCCGACTCGTTCCTCGCCCGCGAGATCGACGGGCTGTTCGACGCGATCCGCCGCTCGCTGTCGTGGCTCGACGCCCACCCGGGCCAGAAGCCGCCGGCGTGGGAGGACATCCTCGAGCCAGCGCCGGTGCTGCCGGCGGCGGTGCCGGCCGACGTCACGTTCCGCCACGTGCCGCACACCGAGGCGATGGCGCTCCTGCCGACGATCCTCGACATCGAGTACCAGGTGTACGAGCCGGCGCGGCGCACGCCGCCCGCCGAGATCCGGGCCGCGCTCGAGGACGCCGAGGGCTCCGTCGTGATCGCCGAGAAGGCGGCCGACGCGGGCGCCGGCCCCGGCGAGGGCGGGCTCCAGCTCGTCGGCTTCGCGCTCGGCGCGCCGCTCGAGCACGCCGCGAAGGTCGACGGCCCCGCCGACGATCCGATGCTCGGCAAGCACAACACGATGTACTCGGTGTCGGTGACGGTGGCGCCCGGCTTCCAGGGCTCGGGCATCGGCCGCAAGCTGAAGGAGCTGCAGCTCCGCGACGCGGCCGCGCGCCTGCGCAGCGACGGCACGCCGCGCTACCTCCACGTCACCGGCCGCAACCGGGTCGGCCGCACGGCGCAGATGACGCACCTGAACCGCGTCTTCGGCGCCCACGTCGTGTCGATCCTCACCGGCCAGTACGAGGACCCGGAGGGCCAGGCGATCTACTACCGGATCCCGCTGCGCGGCCACGGGCCCGACCCGGCGCTCGCCGGCGCGACCGCGCGCAAGGCGGCCGGTGGGCCCGCGCTCGACGCCGCCGGCGGCCTCACGCGCGTGCTCGCGCAGACGCCGGCCAGCCTCGACGAGGCGGTGACGAGCGGCCTCATCTACGGGCCGGCCGTCAACAAGATCACGCTGATGAACTACGTGACGCCGCTGATGGTGCGCGCGCTCGAGTGGATCGGCGCGCTCGCGCCCGACCTGCCGCACATCTACATCACGTCGTCGCGCGACGAGACCTTCGACAAGTCGCTGCGGCTCCTGCGCAGCCACCGCAAGCAGGCGCGGATCGCGATCGGCCTCGACGGCGGCTACCTCGGCCACACGGTCGCGACCGCGCGCTCGCTGTCGGATCCGGCGGTGCACCGCGGCGGGCCGGGCCACTTCGCGTGGCCGCGCATCCCGCACCCGGCGGTCGCCGGCACCGAGGCGTCGCTGGCGGCGCTGCGGGCCGCGGTCGCCGACGCCGGCGGCAGCGAGAAGGTGTTCGGCTTCTACTACGAGCTCTGCCAGGAGCGGACCGGCCGCGTGCTGCCGCCCGACTTCCTCGCCGGGCTGGCGGCGTTGCGCAAGGAGCTCGACCTGCCGCTGGTCGCCGTCGAGCACACCACCGCGAGCTACCGGTCCGGGCACGGCGCGTTCGCGTCGCCGTCGACGGGGCTGCGCCCGGATGTCCTCGCCTGGTGGGGCGGCGCGCAGACCGGCTACCTGCACGTCGGCAGCCGCTGGTTCGTCGGCGCGCCGCTCGCGCTGGTGTCGACCTGGGACGGCGACGAGCTGTCGCTCGTGCGCAACCAGCACCAGCTCCGCGCGGCGCGCCACCTCGACGTCGCGGGCGGGGCGGCGGCCCTGGACCGGGCGCTCGCCGGCAGCCGGTGGGCGCACGCCGGCCTCGGCCTCTACCGCGTGCTCGACGCGGGCGACGAGGCGGCGGCCGAGCGGCTCTGGCACCGCGCGCGCGAGGCCGGCGTCGTGCTGCGGCGCTTCCCCGCCGCGCGGCTCGGCATCGTGCCCGCGCTCGACCAGGCGGTGGCGGTCGCCGAGCGCCTCGCGCCGGTCCTCGCGAGGCCCGCTTGAGGATCCTGGAGCTCCCCGCGGGGGCGAGCCCGCGCGCGTGGGGCCGCCAGCACGGCGAGCTGTTCCGCGCGGAGATCCACGCGCTGTCCGCGATCCGGACATACCTGAGCACCAAGCTCGGCGCGTTCCGCGACCGCGCGCAGGTGCTGGCGGCGGCGCACGCGCACCTGCCGGTGCTCGAGCGCTACGACCACGGGCTGTTCGAGGAGCTGGTCGGCATCGCCGAGGGCGCGGCGCTGACGCCGGCGGAGATCGTGGTGACGAACCACTACACCGACCTCCGCGACCTCGATCCGGAGCCGTCGCGCTGGCGGCCGGCGCCGGCGTCCGACGAGGGCTGCAGCGCGGTGTGGGCGGCGTCGCCGACCGGCCGCATCCTCGCGCAGACCTGGGACATGCACGCCACCGCGATCCCGTTCGTGATGATGCTGCACGTGCCCGAGAGCGAGGCGGGCCCGGCCGCCTGGTTCCTCACGCTCACCGGCTGCCTCGGGCTCGCCGGCATGAACGCGGCGCGCGTCGCGATCACGATCAACAACCTCAACTCGAAGGACGCGACCGTCGGCGCGGTGTGGCCGGCGGTCGTGCGGCGGGCGCTCCACGCGCGGACCGCGGCGGCCGCGCGCGACGTCGTGCTGCGGAGCCCGATCGGCTCGGGCCACCACTACCTGATCGCCGACCGCGACGACGCGTTCGCGATCGAGACGTCCGGCGTGCTGCGCAAGGTCATGTTCTCGTCGACGCGCGGGCACCAGGCCGGCAGCTACTGCCACACCAACCACTGCCTCGATCCGGACGTCGCCGCGGTGTCGGCGATCTCGCCGACCTCGACGACGCGCGAGCGCATGGCCTGGCTCGAGGCGTCGCTCGGCGCCGCGCCCGTGCGCGACCTCGAGGACGTCTGGCAGCGCCTCGGCTCGACCGAGGGCTGGCCGAAGAGCATCTGCACCAACACGTCGACGCCCGAGAACCCGCACGGCACCGCCACCTGCGGCGCCATCGCCATGAACCTCGACACCGGCGACGTCTGGGCGCAGACCGGCTTCGTCAACCACGTCCGCCCGGTCGAGCTGACCATATGACCGTCGCGCTCGCCGCGCCGCCGTCGCGCCGGTGGCGCCGGCTCCTGCTCGTGCTGCTCATCGTCCTCGTGCTCGCCGTCGGCTCGTCGAGCCTGGTGGCGGCCGACCGGCGCCGCGCGCGCCCGCTGCCACGGGCCCGCCGGGTCCGCCCTCCCTCACGGATGACGTCATGACCGATTCACCGTTCTTCTTCACCTGGACGGCCCAGCGCAACGCGAAGCCGCTGGAGCTGACCGGCGGCGACGGCGCGTGGTTCACCACCGCCGACGGCGGCCGCTGGCTCGACCTCGGCGCGCTCAGCTACCAGGTCAACGCCGGCCACGGCCACCCGCGCATCGCCGCCGCCATCAAGCGGCAGGCCGACCAGCTCTGCGTCGCGTCGCCGTCGTCGGTCTTCCCGGCCAAGACCGCGCTCGCCGAGAAGCTGCTCGAGCTGGCCGGCCCCGGCTTCACGAAGGTCTTCTTCTGCCTGTCGGGCGCCGAGGCCAACGAGAACGCGATGAAGATCGCGCGGCTGGTCACCGGCCGCCTGAAGATGATGAGCCGCTACCGCAGCTACCACGGCGCCTCGATGGGCGCGCTCACGCTGACCGGCGACTGGCGCCGGCCGCCGCTCGAGCCGGGCATCCCCGGCGTCGTCCACGTCCAGGACTGCTACTGCGACCGCTGCCCGTTCGGCAAGACGCTGGCCACCTGCCAGCGCGAGTGCGCGACCAACGTCGGCGAGGTCATGCGGCTCGAGGGCGGCGGCTTCGCGGCGGCGATCTTCGAGCCGGTGCCGGGGGCCAACGGCGTGCTGGTGCCGCCGCCCGACTACTGGCCGCTCGTCCGCCGCGCGTGCGACGAGGACGGCGCGCTGCTCATCGCCGACGAGGTCCTCACCGGCTTCGGCCGCACCGGCACCGTCTTCGGCTTCCAGCACTGGGACGTCACGCCCGACCTCATCACCTGCGCCAAGGGGCTCGCCTCCGGCTACGCGCCGATCGGCGCCGTGATCGTCCACGACCGCGTCGCCCGCCACTTCGACGAGCACGTGCTCGCGTGCGGGCTCACCTACTACGCGCACCCGATCGGCTGCGCGGCGGCGCTCGAGACGCTGCACGTCTACGAGGAGGAAGGGATGTACGCCAACGCGGCGAAGCTCGGGCCGGTCCTCCAGCGCGAGGTCGCCGCCGCCGGCAAGCGGGTGGCGCGCCCGCACTTCACGCGCGGCCTCGGGCTGCTCGCCGCGCTCGAGGTCGAGGCGCCGCGCGACGCCTGGGCGGTGCTCGGCCGCGAGCTGGCGGCGCGCCACCTGTCGCTCCACGTCGACGGCGCGCGCGGCACCGCGATCTTCTCGCCGCCGCTCTGCATCGGCGAGGAGGAGCTGGTGCGCGGCGTGCGCGCGTTCGGCGACGCGGCGGCGATCGCGTTCGGAGGCGCGTCGTGAGCGCGCGGGCGGGCGAGGGCGCGCTGGTCGGCCGCCATCACCACAAGGTGCGCGACTCGGTCGCCGCCGCGCTCGACGGCCTCGAGGACGGCATGACCGTCATGGTCGGCGGCTTCGGGCTGTGCGGCAACCCGGAGGCCTTGATCCGCGGCGTCGTCGACCGCGGCGTGAAGGAGCTGACCCTCGTCTCCAACAACGCGGGCAACCTCGGCAAGGGGCTCGCCACCTGGCTGCGCGCGAACGTCGTCCGCCGCGTCATCTGCAGCTACCTCGGCACCAACGAGGATCTGCACACGCGGATGGCGTCGGGCGCGGTCGAGGTCGAGGTCACGCCGCAGGGCACGCTGGTCGAGCGCATGCGCGCCGCCGGCGCCGGCATCCCCGCCTTCTACACGCCGACCGGGGTCGGCACCGTGGTCGAGCAGGGCAAGGAGGTCCGCGAGCTCGACGGCCGCCGCTACGTGATGGAGCGCGCGCTCGCCGCCGACTTCGCGCTCGTGCGCGCGCGCAAGGCCGACCGGTTCGGCAACCTCCGCTTCTACCGGACCGCGCGCAACTTCTCGCCGGTGATGGCGACCGCCGCCCGCACGACCGTCGTCGAGGCCGACCAGCTCGTCGACGTCGGCGCCATCGATCCCGACGACGTCCACCTGCCGGGCCTGTTCGTCCACCGCATCCTCCACGTGCCGGAGCACGAGGATCCGTTCGAGTACAAGACGTCGCGCAAGCGGCCGACCGGAGGCGCCTGACCATGGCCGCGAAGGGCTTCAGCAAGGAAGAGATGGCGCGGCGGGCGGCGGCCGAGATCCCGGCCGGCTCGATCGTCAACCTCGGCATCGGCCTGCCGACGCTGTGCGCCGACTACCTGCCCGAGGGCCATGCCTTCCTCCACAGCGAGAACGGCTTGCTCGGCACCGGCCCGTTCCCGTACGAGGGCGAGGAGGACCCGCAGCTCATCAACGCCGGCAAGCAGACGGTGACGGTGCTGCCGGGCGGCTCGACCTTCGACTCGGCGATGTCGTTCGCGATGATCCGCGGCGGCCACGTCGACCTCGCGATCCTCGGCGCGATGCAGGTATCGGCCGCCGGCGACCTCGCCAACTGGGCGGTGCCCGGCGGCAAGGTGATGGGCATCGGCGGCGCGATGGACCTCGCGTCCGGCTGCCGCCGCGTCATCGCGCTGATGCAGCACGCGACCAAGGAGGGCGAGCACAAGCTGGTGGCGACCTGCACCTATCCGCTGACCGCGCGGGCCGCGGTCCACCGGGTCATCACCGAGCTCGGCGTCTTCGATCCCGTCCCCGGCGGCGGCGCCTTCCGCGTCATCGAGCTGGCGCCGGGCATCGATCGCGCCGAGGCCGCCCGCCTGACCGGCGCCCCCCTCCTCTGACATGGGGACA
>DASZXE010000572.1:0-3846 GCA_035546475.1 Kofleriaceae bacterium | reverse complement strand
CCGCCGCCGCCAACGCCGCCGCCGCCGCGCCGGCCGACGACGTGCCGGAC
Organism: Kofleriaceae bacterium; assembly: GCA_035546475.1. GTDB lineage: Bacteria > Myxococcota_A > Polyangia > Haliangiales > Haliangiaceae > UBA2376. Next base: position 3,796 of record DASZXE010000572.1, on the reverse strand, counting down.
CTGCGCCCGCGTACGCCGCTCGACGCCCTCGCCGCCCGCCTCGGCCCGCCGCGCCGCTACCAGCTCACCCGCTGGCTCGTCCTGCGGCTGCTCGGCTTCATCTACGTCTTCGCCTTCCTCGGCCTCATCCTCCAGGGCCCGGGGCTGCTCGGCTCGCACGGCCTCACGCCGATCGCCGCCTACCTCCATCGCCTGCGCGGCAACGGCCTCGACTTCTGGGACGCGCCGAGCCTCTTCTGGGGCGACGCCTCCGACGGCGCGATCGCCGCGTGGGCGTGGGTCGGCCTCGCGCTGTCGATCGTCGTGCTGCTCGGCTACGCGAACGCGCCGATCCTCCTCGCGCTCTGGGCCATCTACGCGTCGTTCGTCCACCTCGGCCAGACCTGGTTCAGCTTCGGCTGGGAGATCCAGATCCTCGAGACGACGCTGCTCGCCGCCGCGCTGGCGCACCCGTGGGACCCGCGGCCGCTGCGCGCGCCGTCGCCGCCGCCGGCCGCGATCGTCCTCATGCGCTGGCTCGCGTTCCGCATCATGCTCGGCGCCGGCCTCATCAAGCTGCGCGGCGACGCCTGCTGGACGCACCTGACCTGCCTCGACGCGCACTTCGAGACGCAGCCGATCCCGAACCCGCTGTCGCCGTTCTTCCACCACGCGCCGCACTGGGTGCACGCGGCCGGCGTGCTGTTCAACCACGTCGTCGAGGTCGGCCTGCCCTGGTTCGTGTTCGGGCCGCGCCGCCTGCGGCGGGTCGCCGCCGTCGGCATGGCCGCCTTCCAGGTCGTGCTGATCCTGAGCGGCAACCTGGCCTTCCTCAACTGGCTGACGCTGGTGCCGGTGCTCGCGTGCCTCGACGACGACTTCCTCCTCCGCCTGGTGCCGCGCCGCCCGCGCGCGTGGCTCGAGGCGCGCCTGGCCGCGCCGCCCGCGCGCGACCTGCGCCAGCTCCTGCTCGCGTTCGCCGCCGGCGCGGTCGTCGCGATCACGTTCGCGCTCGCCTCGTTCGACGCCGACCTCGTGCTGTTCGTGCTGCTGGTGCCGGCGGCGATCGTCGGCGCCCACGCCGCCCGCGCGCACGTCGCCTCGCCGGGCCGCCGCCTCGACGGCCACCTGCTGGCGGTCGGCCTGCTCGCCGGCATCGTCGCGGTGCGCAGCGTCGACGTCGTCGAGAACCTCGCCTCGCACCACCAGGCCATGAACCGCAGCTACGATCGCTTCGACCTGGTCAACACCTACGGCGCGTTCGGTTCGGTCGGCACCGTCCGCCACGAGCTCGTCCTCGAGGGCACGCAGGACGCCGACCCCGACCACGCGACCTGGCACGCGTACGAGCTGCCGTGCAAGCCGGGGCCGCTCGATCGGCGCCCGTGCGTGCTCGGCCCGTACCACCGCCGGCTCGACTGGCTGATCTGGTTCGCCGCGATGGACCCGCAGCCGGCCGACCCGTGGCTCATCCACCTCGTCTACGGGCTGCTCGACGGCAACCGCGCGATGCGCACGCTGCTCGCCGTCGATCCGTTCCACGGCGAGAAGCCGACCTTCATCCGCATCCGCCGCTTCGTCTATCACCTGGCGCCGCCCGGCGCGCCGACCTGGTGGACGCGCGATCACGAGGAGCTGTGGCTGCCGCCGATCTCGCTCGCCAACCGCGGCCTCCGCCCGTTCCTCGCCCGCTACGGCTGGGAGACCGCGCCGTAGGGCCGGGGCGCGGCGCGGGGCCGGGTGCGACCGGGTGACGCCGCCGCGCGGCCGGCGGGCGCGTGCTAGCCTGCGAGCCGTCGACGATGTGGGCCGCGATTCGATTGCTGCGCGCATCGCGCGTGTTCGGCAGGATCTTCCTCAGCTACCTGTGGTCGCTGTCGTGGGCGCGGCTGTGGCCGGGCCGCTACGACACCAAGGCGCGGTGGAAGGCGCGGCACCGGCGCAACGCGCGCCGCATGTACCGGGGCTTCGTCAACCTGCGCGGCGTCTACATCAAGCTCGGCCAGATCCTGTCGATCATGGGGTCGTTCCTGCCGCGCGAGTTCACCGAGGAGCTCGAGGGGCTGCAGGACGAGGTGCCGCCGCGCCCGACCCGCGAGATCGAGCGCGCGTTCGCCCGCGCGCAGGGCGTGTCGCCGCACGAGGCGTTCGCCAGCTTCTCGGCGAAGCCGATCGCGGCGGCGTCGCTCGGCCAGGTCCACGAGGCGCGCACCGCCGACGGCCAGCGGCTCGCGGTCAAGGTCCTCTACCCGAACGTCGCGACGATCATCCGCATCGACCTGCGCGTGCTCGGCTGGGCGCTGCGCGTCTACCGCACGTTCGTGCCGATCCAGCAGATCGACAAGGTGCACGCGCAGCTCCGCGACATGCTCGAGCGCGAGACCGACCTCGTCAACGAGGCGCGCTGCCTCGAGCGGATGGCCGCCAACTTCGCCGGTGACCCCGACGTGCTGTTCCCGACGGTGCACGCGCGCTGGTCGAGCCGCACCGTGCTGACGATGTCGTTCATGGACGGCGTCAAGATCAGCCGCAAGAACGCGCTCGCCGAGCTCGGCCTCGAGCCGGACGCGGTCGCCACCAAGCTGACCCAGGTCTTCTACAAGCAGCTCTTCCTCGATCGCTTCTTCCACGCCGATCCGCACCCGGGCAACTTCTTCGTCCAGCGCGGCGACCAGGGCCAGGTGCGCATCGTCGTCCTCGACCTCGGCGCCGCGACCGAGCTGGCCGACAACCTCGCCGACGGCATGATCGACATCCTGCAGGGGCTGATGACCAAGCAGGACGCGCTCGTGCTGCGCGGCATCGAGACGATGGGCTTCGTCGCCGAGGGGGGCGACCGCGCGCTGCTCGAGCGCACGGTGAAGAAGTACTTCGAGAAGCTGCTCAACCTGAACATCACCGACTTCTCGCGGATCGACGCGAACGTCGCCCAGCAGTTCGCCGATCCGGAGATGAAGCGCGACGAGCTGCGCGAGCTGATGAAGTCGATCGCGTACCCGGACGGCTGGTTCTACGTCGAGCGCGCGTCGGTGATCATGTTCGGCCTCTGCTCGCAGCTCGCGCCGAAGCTCAACACCGTGCAGGTCGGCTTCCCGTACGTGATGCAGTTCATCGCCGGCCGCGCCGCCGCACGCGCCGCCGCCGCCGCGACGCCGCCCGCCGCCGCCAAGGCGTAGCGGCGCGCGCCGCTCACGGGCAGGCGAGCGCCTCGAGGGCGAGCGAGTCGACGACGAAGCGGGTGAGGAAGCCGGCGTTGGTGCGGCCGTGGAAGCGGAGCACGAGGGTCTCGCCGGCGTGCGGCAGGAGCGCGTCCCACTCGAACGTCTCCCACGCGCAGACCATGCCGACGTTGGCGTTGGAGATGTCGTGCAGCGTCTCCAGCACCGCGCCACCGGGCGTCTCGAGCGTGACGACGAACGTGTCGGAGCCGGCGGTGAGGTCGGTCGTGACGTCGCAGTGCCAGCCGCGCAGGCGCAGCGCGGTCGCGTCGGCCGGGATCGTGACGGTCTGCGTGAGCACGTCGTCGGCGTTGTTGGTGACGCCGAACTCCACCGCGCTCGGCGGCGACTGCGGCGCGAACGGCATCTGCGCCGCCGTGCGGATGATCGTCGACGACTGCGTCCACGGCGCGACGCCGGTGTCGAACGCGGGGTTGACGAGCAGGTCGTTCCACGTCGGCTCGCAGGCGTCGGTCGGCGCGTCGGTGGCGGCGTCGACCGCGGCATCGACCGGCGCGTCGATCACCGCCGCGTCGAGCGCGCGCGCATCGATCGCGGGCGCATCGGCGACCGCGGCGTCGTCCGCGGCGTCGGCCAGG
>DASZXE010000571.1:0-5399 GCA_035546475.1 Kofleriaceae bacterium | reverse complement strand
GGTTGCCGAAGCCGCGGTGGGCGAAGACGAGCGACCGGCGCGGGTCGGCGATCAGGCCGGCGTACGGCGGCTCGTAGAAGCCGAGGTAGCCGACGGCCGCCACCGCCACCACCGCACAGACGAGCACGACGACGAGCCAGGGCCCCATGACGCCTCCTCCGGCGATCTTGCCAGATCACGCGGCGCGTCGCGCGGCGCGGGCCGGGCGATCGCGCGCGCCGGGGCACGGCGCCACGTGCCCGCGCGACGCATGGTGCGCTCGCGCCACGGTGGATCGCACCTGGAGCCGCGCAACCGTACGCGATCCGGCGCCGCCGCGACGCGGTACAGGCGTTGCTAGTCGCGCGTCTCCATGAAGCTTCAACCCTGGCTTGGTTCGATCCTCTTCCTCGGTGGCGCCCTCCTCGCCGGTGCCTGTGGCGGCGACGACGGAGGCTCCACCAGCTCCGGCGCGTCGCACCTCAGCGGCCGCGTCGAGAACCAGCAGTCGGCGCGCGCGCCGGCGGGCGCCTCGATCCAGCTCGAGGCCAGCGCGGTCGCCTCCGACGGCAGCCTGACCGCGCTCGGCCAGACGACCGTCGGCGCCGACGGCCGCTACACGATCGACGTCGACGTCCCGTCGGGCGCCGTCGCGGTCGAGCTCGCGACCGACGAGGCCGACGCCCGCGCCGTGGTCGTCGACGCCGCCCGCATCGAGGCGGCCGGCGACGCGACCGTCGTGGTGCCGCCGATCGACGCGTCCGCCTCGCTCGAGGCCGACATCTTCGTCGAGGCGCACACCTCCGGCCAGGGCTCGCTCGACCTGCCCACCCTCGAGCTGCTGATGTCGCCGACGCTCGAGGCGAAGCTCGAGGGCGCCGCCGACCGGTCGGCCGCCGTGACCGCCGCCGCGACCGCCGCCGTGCAGGCGCAGGCGGCGTGGGCGATGGCCCTCTCCGTCGAGGGCGGCGGCGACGCCAGCGCGGCCGCCGGCGCGATGGTCGACGCCGAGGACGACCTCGCCGCCGCGCTCGACGCCGGCAGCTCCGCCGCCCAGGTCGAGGCCGCGTACGCCGCCTACGTCCAGGCCGCGATCGACGCGCACGCGAGCGCCGGCTACCAGGGCGAGCAGCTCGCGCTGGCCGCCGAGGCGTCCGCCCACGCGATGGTCAACGGCACGTCGCAGGCCGCCGGCACGACGGTCGGCCAGCTCGCCGTGCTCGTCGCCGCCGGCACCACCGCGTCCGTCGACGACAACGTCAGCACGGTCGCCAGCGGCGACTGGAGCACGGTCACCACCGCCGGCGCCACGCTGCGCGCGGCCGTCGAGGGCGCGACGACCGACACCGCCACCGTCGACGCGTTCGCCAGCTACCAGGCGGCGGTGACCGGCGCGATCACGGCGCGCACGCAGCTCGCCGGCGCCGCGATGACCGCGCTCGGCGCCGACATCGACACCGCGGCGGCGACGCTGATGACGCAGCTCCGCGGCGCCGCCTCGGTGCAGGCGATCGTCACCGCGCTGACGACGTTCCGCGCCTCGGTCGCGAGCTCGGCCCACGTCACGGTGCTGACCACCGCCGGCACCAGCCAGGCCGGCGCGCAGGCGGCGCTCGAGGTCATGGCCGACGTCGAGGCCGCGACCCACTGACGCCGGCGGCACGCGGAGGGGGCCGACGGCTTCCGACACACCGCCGGGGTGACGCCCTCGGGTCGGTGACGAGACGGTGCGAGCGCGCCTCACGTCGACCGTCGATCGGCCGCCGATCGGCGAGCATTTCCGGCCGCGCGCGTCGTATCGTGGGGGACCGGCCGCCAGGTGTAGTCGTCATGCGACCGATCCACGTCGTCGTTCCCGTCGCCGCGCTCACGACCCTCGTCGTCGGGCCTCGCGCCGGCGTCGCGCAGGAGGACACGAGCCTCCACTACAAGGCCTCGTTCGACCCCGAGCAGTTCGCGGCGTCGGTCGATCCCGACGCCATCGGCCTCGTCGACGGCGCGCGCACCCAGCCGCGCGGCGCCCTCGGCGTAGGCCTGATGCTCCACTTCGCCGGCCCCGAGCTGGCGATCTGCGTGCGCGACGCCTCGTCGTCGAACCCGGACTGCCAGATCGAGGGCGACATCCTGAACGCCCGCCTGCGCGCCGATCTCGGCGTGCTGTACGGGCTCGGCCGGTTCGACGTGCGCATCGCGCTGCCGCTCGTCCTCCACCAGTCGACCGACTTCGCGCCGCCCGAGGGCGATCCGTCGCTGGCGTCGATCGGCGTCGGCGATCCGCGCGTCGGCGTCCGCGTCCAGCTCGCGCGCCCCGGGCCGTTCAGCCTCGCGGCCGACCTCGCCGCGTCGATCCCGATCGGCACCGGCAACTTCATGGGCGACGGCGGCTTCGTCGTCGATCCGCGGCTGCTGTTCGACGTCCGCAAGGGACGGTTCGCGTTCGGCCTCGACGCCGGCTACCGGCTGCGGCGCGCGGCGCAGCTCGCCGACCTCTACGTCGACGACGAGGTGACCTGGTCGGCCGGCGTCGAGTACTGGCTCGCGCGCCGCAAGGTCGCGCTCGGCGCGGCGGCGTACGGCCGCATCGGCGTCGTCGACGAGCCGGCCGATCCGACCGGCGGCGCCGCGATGGGCACGCCCGTCGAGGAGCGGCCGGCCGAGGCGCTCGGCTCGCTGCGCGTGATGGTGACGCCCCGCATCGCCGTCGACGTCGGCGGCGGCGCCGCGATCGCCGACGGCTACGGCGCGGCGCCGTTCCGCGTGGTCGCCGGCGTGCGCTGGCTGCCGCCGAAGGAGACCGGGCCGCACGCCGTCCATCCGCACGTCGTCAAGAAGCACATCGTCACCGACCGCGATCACGACGGCGTCGACGACTCGGTCGATCAGTGCGCCGCCAACGCCGAGGACCTCGACGGCTGGGAGGACGCCGACGGCTGCCCCGATCCCGACAACGACGACGACGGCATCCTCGACGTCGACGACAAGTGCCCGCTGGTCGCCGAGGACGACGACGGCTTCCAGGACGACGACGGCTGCCCCGACAGCGACAACGACGGCGACGGCATCGCCGACGCCGACGACAGGTGCCCGAACCAGGCCGAGGACAAGGACGGCTTCCAGGACGACGACGGCTGCCCGGAGACCGACGACGACCGCGACGGCGATGGCGTGCCCGACGGCAGCGACAAGTGCCCCGATCAGCCCGAGGACGTCGACGGCATCGAGGACAGCGACGGCTGCCCGGAGACCGACGGCGACGGCGACGGCATCGCCGACGCCCAGGACGCCTGTCCGACCGAGGCCGAGGACATGGACCACATCCAGGACGACGACGGCTGCCCGGAGACCGACGCCGACCACGACGGCATCGTCGACACCGCCGACAAGTGCCCGACCAAGGCCGAGGTCTTCAACGGCGTCGACGACGAAGACGGCTGCCCCGACGTCGGCCGCACCGTCGCGGTCGTCACCGGCGACGCGATCGTCATCGACGAGCGGGTCTTCTTCGACCTCAACCGCGCGCGCGTGAAGACGCGGGCGCACCCGGTGCTCGACGCGGTCGCCGGCATCCTCAAGGCGCACTCCGACCTCCGCATCCGCATCGAGGGCAACGCCGACGACCAGGGCCCCGGCGACTGGAACCAGACGCTCAGCCAGATGCGCGCCGAGCGGGTGCGCGCCTACCTCATCAAGCAGGGCATCGAGCCCGACCGGCTCGAGGCGAAGGGCAACGGCTCCGACCAGCCGCTGGTGAACGGCACCAGCGACGACGCCCGCAGCAAGAACCGGCGCGTCGAGTTCGTCATCATCGGCCGCACGACCGACGGCGACGCGCCGTCCACCTCGCCGCCCGCCACCCCGCCGCCCGCCACGCCCTGACGCTGCCCGGACTGCCTCCGGGCTGCCTCCGGGCTACCTCCGGGCTACCAGAGGTTGCCCTGGAGGCTGTCGAGGTCGTCGACGAACGACAGGCCGGGCGGCAGCGCCAGGCTGTCGTTGTAGAACGCGAGGAACGAGAACCGGTAGTAGCCGTTCGTGTTCCACGGCGGGCTCGACGGCGACACGAAGATGACCGTGCTCGTCTGGTTCGCCGGCAGCGACATCTGCACCGAGGCGGTGCTGTTCATGTAGTAGCTGCCGCTCGCGTTCCACTGGAGCTGACCGTTCAGCGCCACGCTGGCCTGCTCGGACCAGCCGGAGTACGCGGTGAAGTAGAAGAACGGCGTCCAGTTGATCGGCGAGGCGGTCGAGTTCTTGATGCGCATCAGCGCGACCGTGACCTTGCCGTTCGTCGACGACTGGTCGTGCCAGCGCACCGACGACACCATCGCGTTGTTGCCGGGGTAGAGCTTCTTGGTGAACAGCGTGCGGAGGGTCTCCGCGCTGTTGCTCATCTGGTCGGCGCGGCCGTTGCCGTCGGTCCAGGTCGACGGGTTGACGCCGCCGAACATCGCGGAGTTGTTGTCGGCCGACCAGCAGCAGGCCTCGAGGTACGTGTCGAAGACGTTGTAGCGGATGACCCGCTGCGGCACCGCGTCGCCGCAGGTGACGGTGCCGTCGGCCGCGATCGCGGTGATCGCCTGGCCGACCGAGCAGGTGCCGGTGACCCGGTTGGCGGTGATCGAGGCGGCGGAGCGCACTCGCACCTCGTCGATGTAGCCGCGGAAGACCTCGCTCCAGCCCACGCCGTTGTACTTGCCGCCGATCGTCAGCGCGTTGCCCGCGCTCGGCGCGATGCGGCCGGTGCGGCACGAGGTGGACTTGGTGACGCCGTCGACCTCGACCGCGACCGACAGGCCGTCGTAGATGCCGGCGACGTGGGTCCAGGTGTCGGCGGAGACGGAGCCGTTCGACGTGACCGTGCAGGCGCCGCCGGTGGTCGTCACCGTCCATTCGGCCTGGCCGCCGACCAGGCGCAGCTTGAAGGCGCCGGCCTTCTCGACGAGCGTGTACGTCTGGCTCGGATCGCTGGTGCGGATCCACAGCTCGGGCCAGATCTGCGCGCTGTCGACGATCGTGTTGCCGGCGGCGGCCTGCACGCCCTCGATGCCGGACAGCGAGATCGCCTTGCCGGAGTGGGCGGTGGCGCTGCCGGCCGTCACCGCGCCGGCGCTGGCGGTCATCGAGTTGCCCTGTCCCGAGCCGTCGGCGAAGCTGACCGCGCCGGCCGCCTCGTCGAAGTCGTACTCGGCGATCGTGGTGCCGCGCGGGCCGGGCGCACCGACGGGGCCGCGCGGGCCGACCGCGCCGGGGGCGCCCTGCGGGCCGATCGCGCCCTGGATGCCGGCGAAGCCGCGCGGTCCGGCGGGACCGGCGATGCCGTCCGGTCCCTGCGGTCCCTGCGGCCCCGGCGGTCCCGCGATGCCCTCGGGTCCGGCGGGACCGGCCGGCCCCGGCGGTCCCGCGGGGCCCCGGGCGCCGAC